>NZ_JBHWBW010000055.1:0-4802 GCF_042735675.1 Kitasatospora sp. NPDC059571 | reverse complement strand
CGCCGACGGGGCGGCCGGAAATAGACGCACCCCGGCCCCGGGGGGGGATAAACCCCCGGGGGGTGTTGTGGGGGGGGGGGGGGGGGGGCGTACCCCCCCCCGCGCGTCTTGCGTGGACGGCGGTTGAGCTGGTCGGCGACGAACGCCAGGTGGTCGGGGGTGTGGGCCGAGAGGTCGATGCCCTTCGGGAAGTACTGCCGCAGCAGGCCGTTCGTGTTCTCGTTCGAGCCGCGCTGCCACGGCGACACCGTCTGCCGGGACAAGGCCGCGTACATGGTGGCCGAGCTGGCCAAGTGCCAGGCCAACAACGCCGCAGCGGGATTCTCCGCCGGCTATCTGTCGGGCTTCCCCGAGAACGACTTCGCCCAGCTCGAGTCCGGCTCGCTCAAGAACGGCAACGTCCCCTACTACTGCGTCCACAAGACCATGGCCGGTCTGCTCGACGTGTGGCGCCTGCTGGGCAGCACCCAGGCCCGGGTCGTCCTGCTGGGCATGGCCGGCTGGGTCGACCTGCGCACCGGCCGGCTCACCCGGAGCCAGATGCAGGCGCTCATGGGCACCGAGTTCGGCGGCATGAACGAAGTCCTGGCCGACCTCCACCTGCAGACCGGGGACGCGCGCTGGCTGACGGTGGCCCACGCTTCGACCACGCAGCCGTGTTCGACCCGCTGGCCGCCGGACAGGACCAGCTGAACGGCCTGCACGCCAACACCCGGGTGCCGAAGTGGATCGGAGCTGTTCGCGAGTACCGTGCCTCCGGGACTTTGCGCTACCGCGACATCGCCTTCCAGGCCTGGAACATCTGCACCACCGCGCACAGCTACGCCATAGGCGGCAACAGCCAGGCCGAGCACTTCCGCGCACCCGACGCGATCGCCACCCAGCTGACCAACGACAACTGCGAACTCTGCAACTCGTACAACATGCTCAAACTCACCCGCGAACTGCGGCAGTTGGACCCGAGCCAGGCCGGCTACTTCGACTTCTACGAGCGCACCCTGCTCAACCACGTCGTCGGCGCGCAGAACCCCGCCGACCCGCACGGGCACGTCACCTACTTCACCCCGCTCAAGCCCGGCGGCGGCCGCGGCGTCGGCCCGGCCTGGGGCGGCGGCACCTGGAGCACCGACTACGACTCCTTCTGGTGCTGCCAGGGCACCGGCATGGAGTCCAACACCGAACTGGCGGACTCCGTCTACTTCCACGACGGCACCACGCTGATCGTGAACCTGTTCACGCCCACGGTCCTCACCTGGGCCGAGCGCGGCCTCACGATCACCCAGACCACCGCCTACCCCGCGGAGGAGGGCCTGACCGGCCGGTCCTCGGTCGGAGTGCGGACCCGCCTCGGCGCGCACTGACCGCTGTAAGAACCACTAACAGAATGCGCTATTCGGGGTGGTGAACGTGCTTGCTAAGGTCCTGGCGTGTCTCTGACTGACCTGCGCGACGGTTTCCGCGACGATGAGCAGCTCCGGCGTGCCCGGAGGGTCATTCATGACCGCTTGGCGGATGACCGTGACCCCCAGGAGTGTCGCTACCTCATGCGCTTCTGGTGGCAGCTGGGGATGCCGTACCAAGAGGTGTCGATGGAGCAACTCGGCCAGAACGTCAGCCAGCCAAAACTCGACGTCATCAAGGAACTGATCAGTGCCGTCAGGACGGGCCATGCCGAGATCGATGCGTGGGCCGACACGGCGGAGCGGGCCTTCCCGGTCATGCAGGATCGCGGCTACGAGGCTGCCATGGCAGCGCTGGCTGACTCGAGGGGAGATTCGTCAGCCGACGCCAGCAGATGATGCTGCAGGCGAGGCTGAGGAAGGCTTCGTGGATGTCGTCGCGTATCTCCCAGCGGATCCGCAGACGGCGGAACCAGTGCAGGTGGGCGAACGCGCGCTCCACTACCCAGCGTTGCGCACCCAGGCCTGAGCCGTGCTCAATGCCCCGACGGGCGATCAGCGGCTTCACCCCGAGGTCCCAGACCAGCCGACGGTACTTGTCGTGGTCGTAGCCGCGGTCAGCCAGCACGACGTCTGGGCGACGTCGAGGCCGGCCGTGCTTGCCCCGTACGGGCGGCACGGCTTGGAGGAGTGGGATCAGCTGGGTGACGTCGTTGCGGTTGCCACCTGTCAGGGTGGCGGCGAGCGGAATGCCGGTGGCATCGGTGATCAGGTGGTGCTTGCTGCCCGTTCTGCCCCGGTCAACGGGGCTTCGTCCTGTCTTGCAGCCCCCTTTAACGCCCGGATATGGGAGCCATCGACGGCCGCCCGGGAGAAGTCCAGGGCGTTCGCGCTGTGAAGCTTGGCGAGGAGGGCTTCGTGCAGTCGTGGCCACACTCCGGCCTCGGTCCACTCTGCCAGGCGGCGCCAGCAGGTCATGCCCGAGCCGAAGCCGAGCTCCTGCGGCAGGTGTTCCCAGGCGATCCCGGTATGCAGCACGAACAGGATGCCCTGGAACACCAGCCGGTTCGGATGCCGCTTGCGGCCGGGATGTCGAGTTCGACGCTCGATCGCAGGCAGCAGCGGCTCGATCACTGCCCATAGCCCATCGTCGACCTCCCACGGCTTCGGCCGCGCCACTCCGCACCCCCAGATCGCTAGCCCTGGAGTGATCCAAGCATGCCGAAGATCATTTCGTTAGGAGTTCTAAGCCACCGGCGTGGGTCTGGCGCTGCCGGCGCACGCACCGGCCGGCTTTCCAGGACGAGTACCTGTCCGCCGAGCTCCTCGCCTTCACACCCTGGACCGTGACCGATCCGGACCGGCTGCGCGAAATGCTCGCAGAAGTGCGCAGGACAGGAACGGCACGGCTTCCACACCCTGCCGCTGCCCGCCCGCCCCGACTCCGTCATCCCGCTCGCCGTCGAGGACCAGCGCCCGGTCTCCGCGTGGGCCGACGGCGTCGAACTGCGCGTCCTCGCCTGCGCGGACGGCGCTGAGCGGACCGTCACCGCCCCCCGCACCGAGGGCCTCGGCGACGCCGCCCGCTTCCACCTGCGCCGCACCGGCGAGCGGCTAACCGGCACTACCGAACGCCCGCACTCGTGGCACGTGCGTATCGGAGGCCCCGACGGCCCCTGCGCAGCCGGCCGGCCGGCGCCCCGGAGGCCCACCTCCCGTACCCGGCCTGAACCGCAGCGGAGGCGTGGCCCGGCCGGACCGCGCCTCCGCCGTACTCCCGTTCACTTCTCGCAGACGAGGGGACGGGTTATCGGAGGGTCGTCCACTTCTGGTTGTTCTGGCCGTTGCAGGTCCACAGGATGACCGAGGTGCCGTTGGCGGTCCCCGCGTGGTCGGCGTCCAGACACAGCCCGGCGTGGACGTTGCGGATCGACCCGTCGGCCTGCACGGTCCACTTCTGGTTGTTCTGACCGTTGCAGGGCCAGATGATGACGGGCGTGCCGTCGGTGCTGCCCTGGCCGGAAGCGTCCAGGCACTTGTCGCCGTAGACGCGGATCTCGCCTCCGGCCCAGGTGGTCCACAGCTGGTTGGCGGCGCTGTGGCAGTCCCAGATCAGCGTCGCCGTTCCGGCCGTCGTGGCGGCCCGGTCCACATCCAGGCAACGGCCGGACCCGGTGCCGCGAAGCCGTGCGGTGGTGGAGGCCAGCGGGCTGCCGCCGGACACCCTGTACACGGCGACGCCGTGCGCCGGGACGCCGGCCGAGATCTGGCCGGACGTGCTCGACGTGTCGCCGGTCCACAGGTCGGTGAGGGTGAACGGCCCTCCGGTGAGGCCGACCTGCGCGGCCGTGGCGGAGACGGTCGCGGCACCGCTTCCGCGGTTGAACAGGCCGACGGCGACCGAGCCGTCGGACAGCGGCTTGGCGAACACCTCGGTGTCGCCGTCGTCGCGCACCCGGCGCCCGCCCGCGCCGAGCGCGTCCTGGTTCACCGCCAGCAGGCGGGGATTGCGCAGGATCGCGCTCACGTCGCCGGACATGGTCCGGATGTCGTTGCCCGCGATGAGGGGTGCCGAGAGCAGCGACCAGAGGGCGAAGTGGGAACGGGACTCGGTCAGGGACAGGCCGGGGCGGCCGACCACGAGCATGTCGGGGTCGTTCCAGTGGCCGGGGCCCGACTGGGCGGCCAGCGGCGCGTCGACGTCGAGGACGTTGCCCACGCCCATCGGGTAGCTGTTGGTGTTGCCGTTCTGCCAGATGTCGAGCAGGTCCTCGGTCGTCCGCCACAGGTCCGCGACCTCACCCCAGTTGTACGAGGAGCCGGTGATGGCGTGCAGGCTGTTGGGGTTGATGCTGTAGACGATGGGACGGCCGGTGGCGCGGAGGGCGTCGCGCATGAGGGTGAACTGCGCGACCTGCTGGTCCAGCGTGCCGTTGGACGAGCACCAGTCGTACTTGAGGTAGTCCACGCCCCACGAGGCGAAGGTGGTGGCGTCCTGGGCTTCGTGGCCCTTGCTGCCGGTGGAGCCGGAGTAGGAACCCACGGCCTGGGCGCAGGTGCGTTCGTTGGGTGCCTCGTAGAGGCCGAACTTCAGGCCCTTGTTGTGGATGTAGTCCCCGAGCGCCTTCATGCCGCCGGGGAACTTGGTCGGGTCGGCCCGGAGGTTGCCCGCGCCGTCCCGCTGAGGGTCGAACCAGCAGTCGTCGACGATGACGTACCGGTAGCCGGCGTCCTTCATACCGGAGGACACCATCGCGTCGGCGGCCTGGCGGACCTTCGACTCGTCGACACCGCACCCGAAGCTGTTCCAGCTGTTCCAGCCCAGCGGCGGGGTGGGCGCAGGGCTGCCCGCCGCGGCCTCGGCGGTCGTGGCGGTGGATGCGGTGACGCAGGCGGTGAGCA
>NZ_JBHWBW010000054.1:23542-26481 GCF_042735675.1 Kitasatospora sp. NPDC059571 | reverse complement strand
CATCCCCCTGCCGCGGGTCCCGCCCCACCCCCGCCCCACCCCCGCCCACCCCCGCCCACGCCCGCCCCAGGAGGCACCAGTGAGCGCATCCCCGTCCCCAGAGATCAGCGCCGGCCTCGTCGAGCGGCTGGCCGCCCAGGGCATCGACGTGGTCCGCGTGACCTACCCCGACCTCATCGGCACCGACCGCGCCCGCGACGTCCTGATCGACCATCTGCCCTCGGCGTGCGAACACGGCCTGGCCTTCTGCCGCGCCGTCTACCACACCAGCCCCAAGGGCGACGTCGTCCCCGTCCCCGGCGGACTCGACGCCGGCCTCCCCGACGTCACCGTCCGCCCCGACCTCGGCACGCTGGTCGCACTCCCATGGGAACCCGGCGTCGCCTCCTGCCTCGGCGAGGTCACCGACCCCGCCACCGGGGCCCCGGCCCCGGAGTCACCGCGCGACCTCCTGCGCACCGTCCTCGCCCGCTGCGCCGAACACGGCCTGCGGCCGGTGGTGGGTCCAGAACTCGAGTACTTCCTGTGCACCCCGGCCCCGGACGGCAGCTGGCGGCGGTACTCCGACGTGGAGGGCGTCGTCTACACCGCCGGCCTGCGCGCCGACCCCGACAACCACCTGCTGCGCACCCTGCGCCGGCTCCGCGAACTCGGCATCGGCGTCATCTCCGGGAACCACGAGTTCGACGGCGGCCAGTTCGAGATCAACCTCACCCACTCCGAGGCCCTGGACGCCGCCGACCGGGCCTTTCGCTTCAAGAGCGCGGTCAAGGAACTCGCCCGCCAGGAGGGCAAACTGGCCACCTTCATGGCCAAGCCCTTCAACGGCTCAGGCGGCTCCGGCTTCCACCTCCACCTCTCCTGCGCCGACCCGGACGGGGCGAACACCTTCGACGACCCGGCCGGCCCGCACGGCCTCTCCGCCACCGCCCGGCACTCCGTCGCCGGCATCCTCGCCCACGCGCCCGCGCTGGCCGCCCTGCTCAACCCCACCGTCAACTCGTACAAGCGCTTCGGCCCGGACACGCTGGCGCCCTGGCTCATCGACTGGGGCATGGACAACCGCAGCGCCATGGTCCGTATCCCGCCCGAGCGCGGCTCCGGCGCCCGCCTCGAGGTGCGCCTCGGCGACGCCAGCGCCAACCCCTACCTGCTGATCGCGGCAACCACCGCCGCCGCCCTGCTCGGCGTACAGGCCGGCGAGGAACCCCCGGCCCCGCTGGACGGCTACGGCTACGACCCCACCCGCTCCGCCGTCCTCCCCATGAACCTGCCCGCGGCCCTGGACGCCCTGGAGGCGGACACCGCCCTGACCGAACTGCTCGGGAAGGAGTTCACCACCTCCTTCCTCGCGTACAAGCGCCACGAGGTCGAACGCTTCCAACGACACATCACCGACTGGGAGTTCGACGAGTACGCCTACCACCTCTGACCGCCGAGCGACCCTCGTCCCACCCCTTGGAGCCCCCCGTGACCACCCTCCCCCCCGACGCCGTGCACGAGCCCCTGCCGCTGGACCAGGTGGACCTCGCCGACCTCGACAACTTCACCGACGGCGTCACCCCCTGGCGGATGTTCCACACCCTGCGCCACCAGGACCCCGTCCACTGGCAGCCCGAGCCCGAGCCCAACTCCGGCTTCTGGGCACTGACCCGCCACGAGGACATCGCCCGCGTCGACCGCGACTCCGACACCTTCACCTCCAGCCGCTTCGTCAACCTGGAGGAGCTGGACGACGACCAGATCAAGAAGCGCGCCTCCATCCTGGAACTGGACGGCGTCCGCCACCGCGCCCTGCGCAGCGTCCTGCAGCGGCAGTTCGGGCAGAGCACCATCAACCGGTACGCCGACTTCCTGCGCGGCCTCACCGCCAGGACCCTCGACGCGGCGCTGGCCAAGGGCAGCTTCGACTTCGTCTCCGACATCTCCGCCGACTTCCCCATCAACGTGCTCGCCCGGCTGCTGGACGTGCCCCCGGAGGACAACCAGAAGCTCATCGACTGGGGCAACCGCATCATCGGCAACACCGACCCCGACTACGCCGACGTGCTGCTCCACAGCCAGGAGAGCGAGAAGTACCGCGACCTGCCCTTCCGGTCCCCGGCCTCGCTGGAGGTCTTCGAGTACGGTCGCGACCTCGCTCGGCAGCGGCGCGGCGGCAACGGCACCGACCTGATCTCCCGTCTGGTCAACGAGACCCCGCGCGACGGCGTCCCGCTCAGCGCGCAGGACTTCGACAACTACTTCCTGCTGCTCGTCGTCGCCGGCAACGAGACCACCCGGCACACCATCAGCCACTCCATGCTGGCGCTCATCGAGCACCCCGAGCAGCTCGCCCGGCTCCAGGAGGACCCCTCGCTGATCCCCACCGCCGTCGAGGAGTTCCTGCGCTGGGCCTCCCCGGTCTACCACTTCCGCCGCACCGCGACCCGCGACGTCGAGCTCGGCGGCAAGCAGGTCCGCGAGGGCGACAAGGTCGTCATGTGGTACGCCTCCGGCAACCGCGACGAGAAGGTCTTCGGCAACCCCTACGACTTCGACGTCGCCCGCGCCGACAACGACCACATCACCTTCGGCAAGGGCAGCCCGCACCTCTGCCTGGGCAACCTGCTGGCACGCACCGAGATCCGCATCATGTTCGAGGAGTTGATCCCGCGCCTCTCCTCGATCCGCCTCGCCGGCGACGTACCGCGTGTGCGGTCCAACTTCGTCAACGGCATCAAGAAGCTCCCGGTGGAGGTCACCCTGGCCTGACCGGCCGACCGTCTTTCCCGGACACCCGGACACCCGGACACCCGGACACCCGGACACCCGGACACCCGGACACCCGGTCGAGGGGGGGGGGGGGCCGCGGGGGGGGGGGGGGGGGGGGGCGCGCGGGGGGGGGGGGGGGGGGGCGGGGCGCGCCGGGGGGTCGGGGGCGCGCGCCCCCGCGCGCA
>NZ_JBHWBW010000054.1:9226-23532 GCF_042735675.1 Kitasatospora sp. NPDC059571 | reverse complement strand
CACACCCGCACACCCGAACCCCCGCACCCCCTCACCCCCGCACAACCGAACACCCGTTCGACGGAGCCGTCTCCCGCCGTAGAGGTAGCCGTCCGGCGTACGGCGTGATGGAGGCACGGCCGTCGGCGCCCCGGGTGCTGTTGCCGACACTCCCCACCGGTGCCGGGGCAGGTGGTCCGTGCCGGGCCGGCGGCCCTTTCCCGCGCGACTCCCGGTCCCTCCGGGCGCACGGGGGTGCTGCTCCCTGCGGGGGGTGTCCGGGCCGGCGGCACTCGCTCGCGCAGCGTCTGCCGGTGCCGGCCCCAGGGACGGGTGCCGGCCGGTGCTCCGGCTGTCCTGCCCGTGCCGCCGGTGCCGCCCGGGTGCGGCGCTCGCGCCGTTATCCGAGGGACCAGCGTGCCACGTCGGTTCCTTCGACGGTGAGCCAGCTGCCGTCGCCTGCGCAGACAACGGCCCGGGGCCGGGTCGCAACGGGGTACTCGACCTCGCCCAGCGGTTCGAGGGACGGCGCCCGGAGCGCCACCGTGGAGGCGGCCCGGCCGTTGTCCGTGAGCGTGGCCAGCACGGTGGACGCGTCGTAGTAGCCGAAGACGTAGTTCCAGGGCCTTCCCTGGGACAGGACTTCGGCGGCCCGGCGCTCGGCGATGAGTTCCGCGCTCGGGAAGGAGTGGGTGGACAGGGTGGTCCAGCCCTGATTGAGATAGTGCCGGCCGTCGGGGGCGACGGCCACCGGCGACCGGTCGCGGCGGCCCAGCAGGTCGGTGGGGGTCTTGACCAGGTGGTTCCCGTCGCGGCGCACCCAGTGTCCGAAGCTCCCGTCCTGCCCCTCGCTCACCACGACTGCGACGTGGCGGCCATCGGGGTGGGCCAGCAGGTGCGAGTACGACATCTCGCTGTCCACGGACGTGCGGCCGAGTACCTCTCCCGTCACGGCGTCAAGGACCCAGCACTCGTCGCCCCAGCCTCCCTCGTCCTGCGCCTCGTCGAGGTCTTCGCCCCCGCCTGCGTCCGGCTCGTCCCACTCCCCGTCCGGGTCGCCCGGCCGCACGGTGGCCCACAGTTCGGCGCCGTCGAGTGAGAACGCGCAGGCACCGAGCCCTGGAGGGAAGTCGCTCCACGAGCCGTGCTCCCGGCTCCAGCCGACATCCACACCGGACACCCGGACGCTGTCCTCACCGGAGGCAGCCAGCAGACTGCCGTCCGGAGAAACAACGTAGGCGGCGGTGCCCGGCGACGGAGGCACGCATACCCGGCGGACTTCCTGGAGCCGGCGGTCGAGGACGACTGCCTGTTGCGGTTCGTCCTGGCACGTCACCCACCAGCCGCCGTGGGCCAGCCGCCGAACGAGCCCCACGTCGGAGGGCAGGCTGATCATGTTCATCAATCGCGCAAGCATGGGGAGTCACGCTACCGCCGCCCCGCAGCCTCGCCGCCCGCCCGCACGCCCGCCGGCCGGCTTGTCCCGTCCCGCAGCCTCGCCGCCCGCCCGCACGCCCGCCGGCCGGCTTGTCCCGTCCCGCAGCCTCGCCGCCCGCTTGCCCGTCCCGCCCCGAGGATGCTGTCCGTACCGGGCGCACGGCCGGTTCCGCGCGGGGTGGGGGAGCCCTGGGGGAGTCCCGATGGCCGAAGCCGAGCGGATCGCCCGGGCCCGTTCGGGAACCCGCGGTGCCTGTGCACGCCGCGTCCGAGCTGGAGTCATGTCGTCAGGGCGCTGTCGACCGGGCCGAATGCGGACATCCTGCACCGGGCGTGGCCTGCGGCCCTGGTCTGCCGCCGGTGCCCGCCGCCCTTGGCGTCCGCGGGGTGTGGTCAGCCGTTCTCCGCCGACCGGTTCCTGGGATCCACGATCTCGACCCCGGCCTCGACCATCCTCTCGACGACCGGCTCGTGGAGGCCGTCGTCGCAGATCAGCTGAGCCATGGGCGGATCGCCCTTCCGCATCGGCAGGTAACGGCCGCCACTGAGCCGCCACAGCTCGAACTGGTCACGCTCGGTGGTCCACAGGGATTCGACCTCGGTGGGATCGGGCTCGGACACTGCGCACCTCCAGGGCGACGGTAGTGATGGAGCGTACGCCCTGGCCGCTCGGACGGGAGGGGGGTATTCCCTGCCGGTGGCGTCGGCCTGGCCGAGCGTCCTGGACCCGTGGGAGGCCGGTCCGCAGGAGGCCGGCTCTCGGGCAGCGTCCGCCGCCGGGCACCGCGTGCTGCGCACCGAACCGGCCAACCCCCGCCCCGCCCCGACCCACCCCCCCCGAGGATCGGGCCTGCCCTCCAGGGGGCGCTGCGCAACACTTCCGCCGCACCGCCGGGATTCACCGACAGCAACCGTTGCGTACTACGTGGGGTGAAGCAGGCGGCTGCATGCGGCGCCGGTCAACAGGCCGGGTCGGCTTCTGTTGCTACCGTGCCCCGTTGTGACTCCTCCCTGGCGTGGAACGCCGGGGCTTCTCGTTACGCCGCTTGGGCGTTGCGACGGGCCAGCCCGGCCCGTAGAACGTTGACGGCTGCCACCGTGTCGGCGTGCGCGGTGTGGCCGCAGCCGACGCAGTGGAAGATGTCCCGTACGGGCCGGTTCTCCGCTGCGACGTACCCGCACTTCGGGCAGGTGCGGGAGGTGTTGCGGGGGTCCACGGCGATCACTTCCCGTCCGGCGCTCTCAGCCTTGGCGTGCAGGATCGTCAGGAACACCCCCCATCCGGCATCCGAGATCGAACGATTGAGTCCGGCCTTCGCGGCAGCGCCGTTGGGCAGGAAGCCGCCAGGCCGGTCGGGGTCGGGCCTCGGCGCCGGGGCCTTGACCATATTGCGGATCACGAGGTCCTCGTGCGCGATGAGGTCGCGCGCACGGACCAGGTCGAGTGCGGTCTTGTGGGCATGGTCGAGGCGCTGACGGCGGACCTTGCGGTGCAGATCGGCAACCCTCTCGGCCGCCCGCCGGTGGCTGGCGGTCCGGCCCTCGGCCTTGCGGCGCGGGAACCGGGCGAGGGCCCGCTGTGCGTCCGCGAGCTTCGCGGCCGCCGTGCGGCCGTGGCGCGGGTTGGACACGAACCCGCCGTCGGAGTCGGCGAGGAAATCGGCGATGCCCATGTCGATACCGACCACGCTGCCGGTCGCGGGCAGCGGCTCGGGCTCGCCCTGCTCGACGGTCAGCACCACGTACCAGCGCTTGCCCTCCCGCTTGACCGAGACGGTCTTGACCGTGCCTACCACCCGACGGTGCCGGTTGACCTTCACGTGCCCGACGCCCTGGAAACGGACGCGGGTCACCGGGTCCTGCGGGGTGGAGTCCCACCGGCAGCCGTCGCCGTCCTTCGGGAACTCCACCGTGTCGAACCGGTTCACGCCCCGAAACCGCGGATAGCCGGGCTTCTCGCCGGCCCTGACGCGGCGGAAGAACGCCGCGAACGCCTTGTCGAGACGGCGCAAGGTGGCCTGCTGCGAGCTGAACGACCAGCGGCCCTGACACTCCGGATCGAACGCCCGGATCTCCTTCAGCTGCGCCGACTGGTCACCGTAGCGGACCGTCGTCACGGAGACGTGCCGGTAGGCGTCCCGGCGCTCCTGCAAGGCCCCGTTGTAGAGCGAGCAGTGATCCCTCAGCATCTCGGTCAGCGCCTGCCGCTGGCCCACGGTGGGCCGCATGAGGAACGTGTACGCACGGATCAACCGGCCCACCTCCCTCCGGCTGAGTTCGCCTCATCACCATACCTTTGGCGAATGTCACCACCCCGGGGAGCCGGACCCCGCAGGGTTGTTCACGCCGTTGACCAGGTGTTCGTGTGGAAGGCGAGGCGGTGAAGGTCGTGACGATGACGGGAAGGCGGCCGAGTGGTCCGCGGTAGCGGGCGGCGAGGATCTTCCAGTCCTTCAGATGGGCGATGGCGCGTTCAGCGGCGGCGCGGAGCCGACCGACGGACTGGATGCGATCAGTGAGGGCCGGGACTTCCTGCGAAGATAAGGAGATGGACGAGGGTTTCGACGCGCGGGGATCCAGGGCATCCGGCGGTATCGACGCGCGGGGATCTGGGGCCCTGCCCGAGACGGCGTCATGCCCGGAGTGCGGCGCCGCCCTGCGGGCCTGCGGCCCGGGCCGCAGGCCCGTGTACTGCTCCCGCTCCTGCTCGTCGAAGGCCTACCGCCGCCGCCGCGCACACGGCCAGCAGGCCGCGGTGGCGGACGCCCTCATCGCCTCACGCACCGACACCCCCGACGGCACCCCCACCCCCGCCGACGCGCAGCGCCTGCTCGACCTCGCCGCGGCCCTCCAGCGCGCCGTCGCCCGCTACCTGCAGAACTTGCAGGACGCCCACCGGCCCGACAGCCCGGACCCGCACGGCACCCGCGCCCTGGAACTCCTCCACCTCAGCATCACCTCCACCACCCAGCACCTGCTGCGTACCGCCCACGACCTGCGCCACCAAACGCTCACCGACCACCCGACCCGACCCACTACCCCCACCCCCACCGCCGCCGAAGCGCCGCGCGTCGAATCAGGCCCCGCCCGCCCCCCGGCGGACCCGCCCGCACCACCGCGCGACGAACCCGACCCCCGCGCCACCGCCACCCCGACAGGCCCGGGGCCCGTTCCCCCGCGCGTCGAAACCCCCGCCCCCGCCCCCGCACAGCGCCGCCCGCTGCGCCACGGCCCCACCCCCGCCGTGCCGTTGCCGTCCCCGGACACCGCGCGCCCCCTGGACCCGACCCCCGACACCGCGGCGGACCCGGCCGCACTGCGCCTGGCACTCGACGCCGAACGCACCTCGCACCCGCCGACCGCCCGCGGCCTGGGCGCCCCGACCGGCACCTGGAGCGCCGGGGACGGGGACAACGCCCTGCTGGTCGACGGATGGGACCACGACCCGAGCGTGCTCCTGGCGCGGCGGCCCGACGGCGGGACCGCCGGCTGGGTCGCCGCCCTCGGCGACGCCTGGGGCACCTACATCGACGGCCGCCTCGTCACGGACGCCGCCGACGGCCGGCCCTGGCTCTCCCCGGACGCCCGCTACGCCCTGGCGCTGCTGCGGATGGCTCTCGACCAGCACCTCGCCTGAGCCCCATCGCCGGGGGACGGCACCGCCGGCGCTATGCGGGCCAGGGCCGTTCGCCCGCCGCGCAGTGTTGACTTCCTCAACCGGCCTGAAGGCCGGTGATTCCCTCCACGCTGCGCGCGGATGGCGCGGCGTCCGGGTGGGTTCCTGCTTCACGGCGCGGTGCCGGGACGAGTCCCGGTCTTACCTGCGCTCCACAGGCTGAGTCCGCAAGTCCTGCGGCCTTGGCGATGTTCCGGGCGGCGTTGATGTCCCGGTCGTGGACGGTCCCGCAGTCCCCACAGGTCCACTCGCGGACGTGCAGGGGCTTGGGGCCGTCCTTGGTCCCGCAGTGCGAGCAGACCTGGCTGGTCGGCTCGAACCGGCCGATCCGGATCAGTTCGCGTCCCGCGCGGCCGGCCTTGTACTCCAGCATGTTCAGGAACGCGGACCATCCGGCGTCGTGCACCGACTTGGCGAGGCGGGTCCGGGCAAGTCCCTTGACCGCCAGTGTCTCGACCGCGAGCGCTTGGTTTTCGCGCACGAGGGTGCTGGAGAGCTGGTGGTGGAAGTCGCGCCGGGCGTCGGCCACGCGAGCGTGAGCCCGTGCGACCTTGACCCTGGCCTTGTCGCGGTTGTTGCTGCCCTTGGCCTTGCGGGACAGGGCCTGCTGAGCGCGCTTGAGCTTCTTCTCGGCGCGGCGCAGGAACTTCGGTGAATCGATCTTCCGGCCGTCGGACAGGACCGCGAAGTGGGTCATCCCCAGGTCGATACCCACGGCCGTGTCCGTCTCGGGCAACGGGTCGGGGTCGGTCTCCACGACGAAGCTCGCGAAGTACCTTTCGGCGGCGTCCTTGATGACGGTCACGGTGGACGGGGTGGACGGCAGCGCACGGGACCACTTGACCGGCACGGGGCCGATCTTCGGCAGGTTCAGCTTGCCGCCCGGCGTGATCGACCACCGGGCGTTCGCGGTGAACCGCACCGCCTGCCGGTTGTCCTTGCGGGACTTGAACCGGGGCGGCTTGACCTTCGGACCCTTGCGGGTGCCCTTGAGGGAGGCGAAGAAGTTGCCGTACGCGGTCTCCAGGTCCCTGAGCGACTGTTGCAGCACCACTGCCGACACGTCACCCAACCAGGCCCGTCCCGGGGTCTTCTTCGCCTCCGTCAGCCGCCTGGACAGCTCGGCTGCCTTCGGGAACGGCAGCCCGGCCGCCCGCGCGTCCTCACGTGCCCGGAGGGCATCGTTGAAGACGACACGGGCGCACCCGAACGCCCGGGCCAGAGAGGAACGCTGACTATACGTCGGGTATAGGCGGAAGCTGTACCGAAGCTGCACGATCAGCATGGTACTACCGTTGGTTTATGGCTGAGTATCAGGAGATCCGTACCGGCAGGCACTGTGTGTTCGTGCTTCACGCGCACTTGGTTTTCGTGACGAAGTTCCGGCACAAGGTGTTCACCGACGTCCACCTCAAGCGCATGGAGGAGATCATGCGGGCGGTCGCAGAGGACTTCGAGTGCGAGATCGTCGAGTTCAACGGCGAGAACAACCACGTCCACCTGTTGGTGAACTTCCCCCCGAAGGTCGCCCTGTCCAAGCTGGTCAACTCCCTCAAGGGCGTGTCCTCACGCCGGATGCGCCAGGAGTTCCCCGAGCTGGTCCGCCACTACTGGCGCGCACAGAAACTGTGGTCCGGCTCATACTTCGCCGGCTCCGTCGGCGGAGCGCCGCTCAGCGTGCTCCGCCAGTACATCGAGCAGCAGAACCGCCCGGCCTAGAACCTGCACGAAGCGCACTCCGGCGCTCCACGCCTCCGGGCCAAGGATTCGCTTCACCACCGGGCTGAAGCCCGATGCACTACGAATAGTCCCGGTAGCAGTGGGCCACCACGCCGTCGTGGTTGTACCACTCGTGGTCCCCGCAGTCCTGGGTCCCCTTGCCGGCGAGTCCGCGCTCGACGAGGAACCAGGGCAGCTGCCTGCGCAGCCGGGTGCGCCACCGATACCGGCCGGTCCGAGTCATCGCAGGAGACTAGCGCGATCCGCCCGGCCCCGCCCGGTCCTGCCCGGCCGGGCCCGCCGGGCACGGCATGGGGTACTGCGGAACGGCCGTGGTGCGGTGGTGGCCGCTCGCGCCGGCCGCCAGGCTGGTGGACATGGGCAGCAAGAAGAAGAGGTGGGCCCCGGCGGTGGTGCACTGCCGGCCGGGATCGGTCGCGGGGATCGAGACCGCGGCGGCACACGTGACCGGGCAGGTGCAGGTGACGGGCCGGTGGGTGCGGGTGCGCACCGACAGCGGGGGAGAGATGTGGGTGTCGGCCTCGGCCGTCCAGCGGATCGTCTGGGACGCCCGTCCCGGCACCTGACCCGCACACCGGCCCGAACGGCAGCCGGCGCAGCGGCGCCCTTGCCGTACCCGGCCCTTCGCGTACCGGGTCAGGGGAGCCGGAGGACCTGCCCGGGGAGGATGAGGTCGGGGTTGTCGCCGATGGTGTCGCGGTTGGCCTCGTAGAGGGCGGGCCAGTCGCCGGGGACCTGCAGCGCCTGGGCGATCCCGGCGAGGGTGTCGTCGTCCTGCACCACGACGGTGGCGGCGTCCACCGTGGCGGCGTCCGCGGGGTCGGCGGCCACGGCCCGGTCGTCTTCGGCCCGGTCGCCTGTGGCGGCCGGTTGCCGGGCGGGCCGCGGCGCGGGTACGGCGTGTGCACCGGCCGTGCGGCCGGCGCGGGCGCCGCAGGCGGGCCAGGGGGCGAGGCCGCGCCGCGCGGCGAGGCGTTCGGCGACCGCGATCTGCTGGTCGCGGGTGGCGAGGTCGGGCCGCGGCGCGTACGCGGTGCCGCCGTTGGCGCGCCAGGTCGCCCGGTCGAACTGCAGCCCGCCGTAGTAGCCGTTGCCGGTGTCGGCCTGCCAGCGGCCGCCGCTCTCGCACGCCGCGATCCGGTCCCAGTCGACGCCCGGTCCGCCGGCCGCCGGGCCGGCGACGACGACGGCGGCGTGGCCGGCGGCGGCGTGGCCGGGGGCGGTGGTGGCGCTCCACAGGCCGGTGGCGCAGGCGAGCGCGAGGAGTAACTGCAGGATCCGGTGGGTGATCGACATGGCGGGTACTCACTCCCGAGTGGTCGGCGGTCGGGCGGCCGGCGCCCCGGGGCACCGCCCTTCCAGCGATCGCACATCCCGCCGGCCGCGGCGGGCCGACACCCCGGCCGGGTCACCCGCCCGGCCGTGCGACGCCACCCGGGCGCACCCGCCGCCACCACCGGCCCGGGACAGCCCGCCGGCCCCGCCGCCACGGGCCCGCGCGTTTGCCGGCCCCGCTGCCGCCACGTCCCGGACCGCCCGCCGCCGGGCCGCACCGGCCCGGCGACCGCGGCGCTCAGCCCATGCTCTTGGCGCCGTCGAGGGACTCGCGGATGATGTCGGCGTGGCCGGCGTGCTGCGCCGTCTCGGCGACGATGTGCAGCAGTACCCGGCGCGCCGACCACTTCTCGTCGGTCGGGAACCAGGGGGCGTTCGGCAGCGGATGGGCGGCGTCCAGGTCCGGGAGTTCGGTGACCAGGGCGTCGGTGCGGGCGGCGACCTCCTCGTAGTCGGCCAGCACGCCGGCGAGCGTCTCACCGGGCAGCATGCGGAACTCATCGGCCCGCCGGGCGAAATCGGCCTCGGTCCAGGACGCGAAGTCGGGCATCGCCGACGGGCCCTCCAGGATGAACGCCGCCCAGGTCCGCTCCACCGAGGCGACGTGCTTGATCAGGCCGCCCAGGCACAGTTCGCCGGCCGTGGTCCGCAGCCCGGCCTGCTCGTCGGTGAGGTCGCGGGTGGTGAACCGCAGGAAGTGCCGCTGCTTGGCCAGCGCGACCAGCAGATCGGCCCGCTCGCCGGTCGGGGCGGGCGCGGCGGCGGTCGGCTCGTCGATGGTCCGGGTCTCGGTCAAGGTGTCCGCCTTCAGTCGTTTCGGCTCCGTCGGTCAGGCACCACGCTAGAGACCATTGCGGTCAGTTCCTGTCCTCAATGGCGGCGGCGGGGCCGCGGGTGTCCGCGTCCGGCCGCTCAACTTCCGCCCATGCCGCCCTGACCGGCCACCATCGTCAGATTCAGGCCGGCCACCGCCCGGGCCAGACCCGGGGCCCGCTCGGCGAGCCGGCCGGTGAACGCCGTGACCCGCCCGGCGTGGGTCCGGCGGTCCCGGCGCGAGAGCACCAGCCGCAGATGCCCGTGCGCGGCCAGCGCCGCCAGCACCGCATCGTCGAACGACGCCCCGCCGACCGGCGCAGCGCCGCGCACGAGCTCGGCCACCCGCACCTGGAGGTCCAGGGCCTCACGCGGATCGGCCATCGCCACCGCCCGGAACGGCGTCACCGGGCCGTGGGGGTCGCGGTCGGCCATGGTCACGACCCCGAGCACCGTGAGCCGCTCCTCCACGGCCTCCAAGGTGTCGTCACGACCGCGCCGGATCCACGCCTTCCAGGAACGGGGCCGCTCACCCACCTCGGCGAGCAGCGCGTCCAGCACACGGTCCCCCGCGGGGCCGCCGGGGCCGGCGGGGACGACCTGCACCCGGCCCGCGCCGTCCTCGACGCACACACCCCGGCGCGCCAGCTCCGCCAGCGCGGCCGCCCGCACCAGGTACCCGGCCCGGGTGCGGTCCTGCAACACCTGCGCCCGGGTGTCGAAAGCCATCAGATAGGCGGCCAGATGCAGTCCTCGGCTCATGCCACCGACGATACGGCGCACCCTCGCGCCCGCCGTCGCCCCGCAGGACCAACCCCCTCTCCACCCACGGGAGGACCCGCCCGACCCCCGTCATCCCCCGGTCCCACCGCGATCGGCACGGGGGACGCACCGGGCCGTCCCCGGCCGCTCGCCGCCGGCCCCCGACCGTCCTGTCGGACCCGGCTGCGACGCTCACGCCCATGGACCCCGCCGATGCCCTCGCCGGCCTCGACGCCCACCCCCGGGCCCGCGTCTCGCACGCCTACGGCCCCGCCGACGCCCCCCACCCCGCCCCCACGTCCCCGCATCCGCGGCGCCGCGCTGCTCCCCACCGAGGCGCTGCTCCCCGCCGAGGCGCTGCTCCCCACCGAGGCGATCCTCGCCTCCGAGGGGCGCGCACGTCCGGGCAGGGGGCCGGACACCTCATCGGTGTCCACGCGCCGGAGCCGGGGCGCCGCCCCCCGGGGCGGGGGCCCCGGGGGCCCCCCCCGCCCCCCGCCGGGCCCCCCCCCCTCCTGCGTGTCCGGTGCGGGCCCGTCAGCCCATCAGGGCGGGGACGGGGTTGCGCTCCAGGAGCAGCACGGCGACGTCGTCGGTCAACGCACCGCCGTTGAGCTCCTCGACCTCGGCCAGGGCGCTGTCGACCAGGCGGCCGCGGGTCAGCCCGCCGGCCTGGTGGTCGGCGATCAGGTCGATCAGACCGTCCTGGCCCAGCCGGCGGGATCCGGCGCCCACCCGGCCCTCGACCAGCCCGTCGGTGTAGAGCATGATGCTCCACCCCGGGCGCAGCTCCAGCTCCTGGGCGGGCCAGACCGCCAGGCCGTCCGTGCAGGGCAGCAGCCCGAGGGCCGGACCCGTCCGCTCGGCGGGCAGCAGCTCCGGCGGCCCGCCCGAGCCGAGCAGCAGCGGCGCGGGGTGACCGGCGAGGAACAGCCGGGCGTGCTCGACCTGCTCCGCACGGCCCCGGGCCGCCCGGCCCGCGGAGTGGCCGGTGCCGGCCGCCCCGCCGGGCGCCAGGACGAGCATGCAGAGCGTCGCGAAGATCTCGTCGCTGCGGCGCTCGTGCTCCAGGACGTGCTGAAGGGTGGTGAGCAGCTCCTGGCCGGTGAGTCCGGCGAAGACCAGGGTGCGCCACGCTATCCGCAGCGCGACGCCCAGGGCGGCCTCGTCGGGGCCGTGCCCGCAGACGTCGCCGATCACCACGTGGACGGTGCCGTCGTCCGTGCGGACCGCGTCGTAGAAGTCGCCGCCGAGCAGGGCCCGGCGCCGGCCGGGCCGGTAGCGGCGGGTGAAGGCCAGCCCGGCGCCGTCCAGCAGCGGGGTGGGGAGCAGGTGGCGCTGGAGCCGGGCGTTCTCCTGGCCGCGCAGCTCGGCCTCGACGAGGCGGCGGTGCGACTCGTCGGCCCGCTTGCGCTCGACCGCGTAGCGCAGGGCGCGGGCCAGCAGCGGGCCGTCCGTCTCGTGCCTGACCAGGAAGTCCTGGGCGCCCGCGGCCACCGCGGCCGCGCCGAGCTCCGGGACGGAGGCGTCGGTCAGCACGATCACCGCGACGTGCGGGGCCCGGCGGCGCAGCTCGCGCAGCCCGTCCAGCCCGTCGGCAATGGCCGGGCCCTCCGCCCCGCTCGCGGGATCGGGTCGGTGCGCGTCGGCAGGGGCCGCCGATGCGGTGGTGCCCGCGTCGGGGTGGCCCGCGTCCGCGGGACCGGCGGGACCGGCGGGTGCGGCGGCGTCGTCCGCGGCCGGGGCCGCAGCCTCGGGCCCGCCGTCGCCGTGCGACGGCCGGAACGGCACTGCGAGGTCGAGCAGCACGCAGTTGAAGTCGACCGGCCGGGGCCGGCTGCGGCGCGCACCCGGCGGCACCGGGGTCAGCAGCTGCGCCGCGTGCTCGATCCCGTCGGCCCGGTGCAGCTCCACCCGGGCCCCGCTGTCCGCGACCAGGGCCTCGATGAGCTCGGTGCCGGAGGCGGCGCCGTCCTCGATCACCAGCAGGCGGTACGGGGCGGGATCGGCCGCCTCGGACCGGGCACCTGGCGTGGTGCGCGGGTGCGGTATCGGGGCGGGGCCGCGGCCGGGCTCGGGCCGCCCTGCGGAACCCGCCGCCCGGGTGTCGGTGTGACCGGTGCGCTCGCGCTGCTCGGCGGCCGTGCGCTGGGCCTTGGACCGCTGCGCCCCCGGGCGCCCGCCCGCGGTGTGGCCGCTCTGGGCAGGGCCCTGCGCGGCACCCTGCGCGGTGCCCGGGCCGGCACCGGGGCGGCGTCCGGTGTCTGCTGCGTCGGCGGTACCGAACCTGCCGGCGGCAGCGGCTGCCCGCCCGTCTCCCGTTGCGGGCATCGGTCGATCCTTCCTTTCCCCGACTGCCCAACGGCTGACGTCCGTGGGCAGTGCCCGCCTGGGAGTGCGGGCCGAGGAGCTTCTCGCGACCATAACGTGATCTCCGGGGATTTCTCTGGCTGACCGCGAGGTCTGTGGCTATTGCCACGCGGTCGGTGGTGCGCGGTGGCATCCTGCCGCCGTACGGGACTGGTCGAACGGGAGGTCGTGGCGGTGACGCAGATCACGTTGGTCGAGGGTGACATCACGGATCAGCAGGTGGACGTGGTGGTGAACGCCGCGAACTCCTCGCTGCTCGGAGGAGGAGGGGTCGACGGGGCGATCCACCGGGCGGGCGGCCCCGAGATTCTCGAGGACTGCCGACGGCTTCGGGCCTCGCACTACGGCAAGGGTCTGCCGACCGGCCGGGCCGTCGCGACGACGGCCGGTCGGCTGCCGGCCCGCTGGGTGGTGCACACGGTGGGGCCGGTGTTCCGGGTCGAGGACCGGGCGGAGCGCGCCGCGCTGCTGGCCTCGTGCTACTCGGAATCGCTGCGGGTTGCGGTGGGTCTGGGGGCTCGGACGGTGGCCTTCCCGGCGATCTCGGCCGGGATCTTCGGCTGGCCGTTGGAGGACGCGGCGCGGATCGCCCTCACGACCGTGACCGGGACGGTTGCTGACGAGGAGGTGGCTGGTGCTCTGGCAGAGGTGCGGTTCGTGCTCTTCGGATCCGATGCGTACGCAATGTTCGAACAGGTCAGGCTCGAGCTGGGGCAGAGGAGCTGACGGTGCCTCGTGAGGCATTCGGCAACTCGTGCGATGGGATCCATGGTGGCGTGACGGCCCGTCAACACGCCAGAGGTATTCGATAACTCGTTCGAGTGAATCCGCCGAGCCGCACACGGCATCCGGCCGCGCCGCCGCCCGGACCGGCCGCAGACCCGCCCGGATCCGCCGCCGTCCGGCCGGGAACGGGCCGGGTCAGGGGGCCAGCGCCGCCCACTCCACGGTGACCTCGCCCTGCCGCCACCGGCCGCGGGCGTCCACCAGCGGCCAGCTCCCGGCCAGTGCGGTGCAGGCCGCGACCCAGCGCTGCCGCGCGCCGAAGGCCGCGTACGGTGCCGCGGCCGCCCAGGCGCGGTCGAAGTCGCCGAGGAACCTGTGCACCGGCCGGCCGGGGACGTTGTGGTGGATCAGCGCCTTCGGAAGCCGTTCGGCCAGGTCGGACGGGGTCTGCAGGACGGCCAGCCGGGCCGCGAAGGTGACCGTGCGGGGACCCTCCGGGCCGAGCGCCACCCAGACGTGCCGCCGTCCGACCTCGTCGCACGTCCCCTCGACCAGCAGCCCGTCGGGGGCGAGCCGCGCGCACAGCCGCTCCCAGACCGCCGTCACCGCGTCCTCCTCGTACTGGCGCAGCACGTTGGCGGCCCGGATGAGCTGCGCGGACGCGCCGTCCAGCGGCACCTCGAAGCCGCCGCGGCGGAACTCCAGCAGCGGCGGGTCCGCCCACGGCAGCGCCGCCGCGACCCGGGCCGGCTCGATCTCGATCCCCACCACCCGGACGTCCGGCCGCACCGCCCGCAGCCGGGCCGCGAGCTCCACGGCCGTCCACGGCGCGGCGCCGTAGCCGAGGTCGACGGCGACCGGCGGGGCCGCGGCCGCCCGCAGCTGCCGGGCCAGCGTGTGCGTGATCCACCGGTCCATCCGCCGCAGCCGGTTGGTGTTGGTGGTGCCGCGGGTGACCGTCCCGACCGGACGGGTCGGGCGCGGCCCGCGGGCGGGGGAGGGGTCGAACGCGGCCATGTCCGCAGGGTACGCGGGCCCGGCTCCCCGCCCGGCCGCCGCCCGGCGGAGCGGCCGCGCCGGTGGATCCCGGCGCCGGCGGCCCGGCCGGGGTGTGTCGGGCGCAACCGGGGCGGGCGGGAATACCGGTCGGCCGACCCCTGGTTGTCACCCCCGACGTGCGTCCGCCCGGAGCCCGCCGTTCCGGGCGGACGTTCGCCGTCGCGCGGTCCCCGCCCACGGACGCCGCGCGCCGACCGCCCGCAGGACCGGACGCACCCGCCGACCGGGGAGCACGAGGAGGCTTCAGCCAGGTGATGCAGCCCACCGTACGCACGGCCCGCCGTGACCGGACCGCGTCCGGGGGCGGGGGGGGGCGGGGGGGGGCGGGGGGGGGCGGGGGGGGGGGGGGGGGGCGCGGCGGGGCGGGGGGGGGGGGGGGGGGCGGCCCGCGCCGCGCGCCTCACGCCCG
>NZ_JBHWBW010000054.1:0-9216 GCF_042735675.1 Kitasatospora sp. NPDC059571 | reverse complement strand
CTCCTGGACGGCGCTGCTGGTCGCCGGCGCCGGCGGCCACACCCCGCCCCCCGCCGCCCCCGCCCGGCTGCAGGCGCTGGTGTCCGGGCGGCCGCGGCGACCGCGCCGGATCGCGATGCTGAGCGTGCACACCTCCCCGCTGCACCAGCCCGGCACCGGCGACGCCGGCGGCATGAACGTCTACATCGTCGAGCTGGCCAAGCGGCTCGCCGAGCTGAACATCGAGGTCGAGGTCTTCACCCGGGCGATCAGCTCGGACGACGCGCCGACCGTGCAGCTCGCCCCCGGCGTGCTCGTCCGGCACGTCACCGCGGGCCCCTACGAGGGGCTGCTCAAGGAGGACCTGCCCGCCCAGCTGTGCGCCTTCACCCACGGCGTGCTGCGCACCGAGGCCGGGCACCGGCCGGGCCACTACGACCTGGTCCACTCGCACTACTGGCTCTCCGGGCAGGTCGGGTGGCTGGCGGCCGAGCGCTGGGGCGTGCCGCTGGTGCACACCATGCACACCATGGCCAAGGTGAAGAACGCCGCGCTCGCCGAGGGCGACACCCCCGAGCCCGCGGCCCGGGTGATCGGCGAGACCCAGGTGGTGGAGGCCGCCGACCGGCTGATCGCCAACACCGCCGACGAGGCCGCTGAGCTGTCGCGGCACTACGCCGCCCGCAGCGAGCAGCTCGCCGTCGTGCACCCCGGCGTCAACCTCGATGTCTTCCGGCCGGGCGGGCGGGCCGCCGCCCGGGCCGCACTCGGCCTGCCGCAGGACGCCGCGGTGCTGCTGTTCGCCGGCCGAATACAGCCGCTCAAGGCCCCCGACGTGCTGCTCAAGGCGGTCGCGGTCCTGCTGGAGCGCCGCCCGGAGCTGCGCGAGCGGCTGATCGTCCCGGTCGTGGGCGGTCCGTCCGGCACCGGCCTCGCCAGGCCGGAGAGCCTGCACAAGCTCGCCGCCCAGCTCGGCATCTCGGACGTCGTGCGGTTCCACCCGCCGGTGGGCCAGGCCCGGCTCGCCGAGTGGTACCGCGCCGCGACGGCGCTGGTCATGCCCTCCTACAGCGAGTCCTTCGGCCTGGTCGCGCTGGAGGCCCAGGCCTGCGGCACCCCCGTGGTGGCCGCCGCGGTCGGCGGCCTGCCGGTGGCCGTCCGGGACGGCGTGACCGGCACCCTGGTGCACGGCCACGACCCGGTCCGTTGGGCGCACGCACTGGAGCCGTACGCCGCCCGGCCCGGGCTGGTCGCCGAGCGCGGCGAGGCCGCGGCCCGGCACGCGGCCGGCTTCGGCTGGGGCGCGGCCGCCGCCGCGACCGCCGAGGTCTACGCGGGGGCGCTGGCCCGGCCCGGCGGCCGCGGACTCCGGCTGGCCTGACCCGAGGGCCGCCGTACCCGGCCGTGCGGCGGCCGCACCGTGGGGCGCGGCACACCGCCCGGTGGCTGCGGATCGCCACTACCGCCGAGTAGCGTCACCCCCATGGCAATCCGTACCAAGGACGAGGCGCTCACCGTGCTGCGCACCGCGCTGGACGAGGCGGGGGTCGGCTGGGAGCCGGCCGTGACCGACCCGTACACGCTGGTCGCGACGCTGCCGGGCACCCGGAAGCTCTCCACCACCTGTGCGCTGCGGGTCGGCGACCACAGCCTGTCGGTGAACGCCTTCGTGATCCGCCGGCCGGACGAGAACCACGAGGCGGTCTACCGCTGGCTGCTGGAGCGCAACACCCGGCTCTACGGCGTCGCATACGCGATGGACGGGCTCGGCGACGTCTACCTGGCCGGGCGGCTGCCGCTGGAGGCGGTCACCGCGGAGACCGTCGACCGGCTGCTCGGCACGGTGCTGGAGAACGCCGACGAGCCGTTCAACACCCTGCTCGAACTCGGCTTCGCCACCGCGATCCGCCGGGAGTGGGAGTGGCGCACCAAGCGCGGCGAGTCCACCCGCAACCTGGCCGCCTTCGCCCACCTCGCCGGGCCGGCGGCCGGTGCCGCGGCCGGGCCCGCCGCGGATGCCGACGCCGCCGCGGGGCCTACGAGCGGCTGAGCTCGGCGGCGGCCTCCACCGGCCGCGCCCCGACCGGGGCGGCGGCGGCCGGACGCCGTCCGATCAGCAGGAACGCGGCGGCGGCGACCGTCCCGCAGACCGCGCACGCACCCCAGACCGCCCGGCCGCCGGCGTGCTCCAGCAGATAGCCGCCGGCCGCCGGGCCGAGGAACGACGCCAGCGACCAGGAGAGCGAGTAGACGCCCTGGTAGCGCCCCCTGGCCCGGGCCGGCGACAGCTCGGCGACCAGGCCCATCATGGTCGGGGCGGCCATGATCTCGCCGACCGTCCAGACCGCCACGGTGAGCGCGTAGAAGCCCGCCGACCCGCCCGCCAGGGCGGTCAGCCCGAAGCCCCAGCCGGTCAGCAGCGAGCTGACCACGAGCAGGACGGTGCGGCTGCGGCTCTCCATCAGCTTGGTCAGCGGGAGCTGGAGCAGCACGATGAGCAGCCCGTTCAGGCCGATCACCAGGCCGTACCGGGCGGCCGAGATGCCGGACCGGCCCATGTCCACGGCCAGCGTGGTGCTGCCCTGCTGGGCGACCAGCGCCAGCAGCAGGTTGACCGCGACCAGCGCCATGAAGCGGCCGTCACGGAAGACCGTGCCGAGGCCGACCCCGGGCTCGGCCGGTGCGGCGGCCCCGCCGGAGGCAGTGGCGGCGGCCCTGTCCGGCCGGGTCTCCGGGATGCGGACGAAGACGACCACCGCACAGAGCAGGGTGGAGAGCGCGTCCAGCAGGAAGAGGGCCAGATAGCCGTGCGTCGCGATCAGGCCGGCCGCCGCGGCGGAGACCCCGAAGCCGATGTTGATCGCCCAGTAGTTCAGTGAGTAGGCGCGGACCCGGTCCTCGGCCGGCACGAGGTCGGCGATCATCGCGGAGACGGCGGGCCGGGAGGCGTTGCTCGCCAGTCCGGTGAGGAAGGCCACCACGGCGATCGCGACCTGCCCGTGGCAGAAGCCCAGGGCGGCGGTGGAGAGCGCGGTGCCCAGCTGGGCCGCGAGCAGGGTCGGGCGCCGGCCGAGCCGGTCCGCCAGCACCCCGCCGCCCAACGCGGCGATCGCGGAGCCCAGCCCGAACACCGACGCCACCAGGCCCGCGTACGCGGGGGAGAAGCCGCGGTCGGTGGTGAGGTACAGCGCCAGGAAGGTCACCACGAACCCGCCGAGACGGTTCACCAGCGTCGACGTCCAGAGCCACCAGAACTGCGGCGGTAGCCCGCCGACGGTCTGCGCGGCGGTCGCACGGAGGCGGGTCAGGGCTGGCATGGCGGCTCCGCGCAGGGACAACTGCACGTCGGGCAGGGCGGGGTGGACCGGCCGACGCGGCAGTAAGTGGCACTGGTGATAGGCGCACATTACCTGGGATGAGACGGCCGGACCAGCGGATAACCGCCTCCCTTAAACTTGCGCCCATGGCTGACACGACCTACCGACTCATCCTGCTCCGCCACGGCGAGAGCCAGTGGAACCAGAAGAACCTCTTCACCGGCTGGGTCGACGTCGACCTCAACGAGAAGGGCGAGAAGGAGGCCGCGCGCGGCGGCGAGCTCCTCGCCGCCGAGGGCTTCCTCCCCGATGTGGTGCACACCTCGCTGCTGCGCCGCGCCATCCGCACCTCCCAGATCGCGCTCGACAAGGCCGACCGCCACTGGATCCCGGTCAACCGCAGCTGGCGCCTCAACGAGCGCCACTACGGCGCCCTCCAGGGCAAGGACAAGGCCCAGACCCTCGCCGAGTTCGGCGAGGAGCAGTTCCAGCTGTGGCGTCGCTCCTACGACACCCCGCCGCCGGTGCTCTCCGACGACAGCGAGTACTCCCAGGCCGGCGACGCCCGCTACGCCGAGATCCCGAGCGAGCTCCGTCCGCGCACCGAGTGCCTCAAGGACGTCGTCGAGCGGATGCTCCCGTACTGGTACGACGCGATCGTCCCGGACCTGGCCGCCGGCCGCACCGTCCTGGTCACCGCGCACGGCAACAGCCTGCGCGCGCTGGTCAAGCACCTGGACGGGATCTCCGACGCCGACATCGCCGGCCTGAACATCCCCACCGGCATCCCGCTCGTCTACGAGCTCGACGCCGACTTCAAGCCGGTCGTCCAGGGCGGCCGCTACCTCGACCCGGAGACCGCCGCCGCGGCCATCGAGGCGGTCAAGAACCAGGGCAAGAAGTAGCAGCCCTTGTGATCATGCCCCCGACCTGCGCATACGGCGCGGGGCGGGGGCATTTTCGCACCCCGCGCCCTCGACGGGCCGCCAGTCGCGAGGGTCGCGCCGCCCGAGGACTGCCGCGATGGCCTTCCGATTCCGGTCCCGGCTGCTCGGCATGACGGGTGCGCAGCCCTCGGCGGCGGCGTGGCGCTCCGGACGGGACGCCGGCCGAAACCGCCGCGCCGCCCGCAAGCCGGCGCTACGGTGCCCACATGGCTGACTACCTCACACACGCTTCCAAGGCCGAGCAGCTTCTCGCGATGGTGAACCCCAAGTCGTTCACGGTCTCGGCGAACCCGGAGATGCGCATCCAGATGGCTCAGGTCGAAGCACTGCTCGCGCTCGCCGCGGCGATAGCCGGTCAGCAGAACGCAGGCGCGGTCGGAATGCAGAAGTGACGTCGCATCCCGTCCGGGCCCCGCAGGAGGGCGGCGATGGGGAATCTCGGTGAGCGGCGGGCGGAGTGCGAATCGTGCGACCCCGTCGAGGCGGAGTGGGACCTCCAGGTACGTGCCGCGGCGGACCGGGACGACGTTGGGGGCCGTTAACGATCAGGCCCCCGCACCGGTCCGCCGGAGGCGGGGGCTTCGTCGTTCCGGGGGGCGGCCCGTGGGGATTCCGATGGTCCGTCAACTCGCCCATGGCCGAGAGTGGTTCAGACCATTGACGGGTGGGCGGTGCGCTCCTAGCGTAGTGGTCCAGACCTGGCGCGAGCACGCCAACTCCACCATGCGCGCTGCCGCGCGCCGGGCGCAGCACAGCACTCCATCCACCCCCACGGAGGGAGCACCATGCGCAAGCGTCACATCCTGGCCGCCGTCGCGGCGGCGGCCGCCGTCCCGTTGTCCGTCGCGTTCCCCGCGTACTCGCACGGCTGGGTCACCACCCCGCCCAGCCGGGCCGCCCTGTGCGCGGCCGGGACCGTCACCGGCTGCGGCGACATCCAGTGGGAGCCGCAGAGCGTCGAGGGCCCCAAGGGATTCCCCGCCCAGGGGCCGGCCGACGGCACCCTCTGCGCGGGCGGCAACAGCCGCTTCGCCCAGCTGGACGACCCCCGCAACGGCGGCTGGCCGGCCACCCGGGTCACCGCCGGCCAGAAGCTGACCTTCACCTGGAAGTTCACCGCGCGGCACGCGACCACGCAGTTCCGCTACTTCCTCACCAAGCCGGGCTACAGCGCCGCGACCAGGCTGACCCGCAGCGGCCTGGACCTCACGCCGTTCCTCACCGTCCCCTACAACGGCGCCCAGCCGCCCGCCACGCTGAGCCACACCGCCACGCTGCCCTCCGGACGCAGCGGGCACCAGGTGGTGCTGGCGGTCTGGGACATCGCTGACACCGGCAACGCCTTCTACCAGTGCCTCGACGTCACCTTCTGACCGCCGTCGCGGCGGCCGCGGACATGCGGATGCCCCGCCCCCCGGGCGGGGCATCCGGGTCAGTGGCCGCCGCAGCAGCCGCCGGTGGCGCCGCCGCACTGGCACGGTGCGCCGGACTGGCAGCCGCAGCCGCAGCCCGGGCCGCAGCCGCACCCCGCGGCGAGGATCGGCAGCAGCTTCGGGGCGGGCGGCTCGACGACGCTCGCCGTCGGGGTGGTCGGGGTCTGGGTCGCCTTCATCGCGCTTGGGCCTCCTCGTCCTCGGCACGCGTGGACGTGCCTCCTTCGAGTGAAGACCGCCCCGCGACGGAGCGTCAACGGGCGCGCGGGGGTACGGGCCCGTCCGCCGTCGTGCGCCCCCCGCCCCCGCGTCCCGTCCCCGGCCCCCCCCCCCCGGCCCCGCCGGGGGCGCACTCCCCGGGGGACTCGGGGGCGGGGGCGGCCGGCACCCCGAACCCCCCACCCCTGGGGGCGCGCGCCGCGGCGGCGCCCCCCCCCCCCCCGCGCCCGCCCCCCCCCCCCGCCGCCCGCCGCCGGGGGGCCCACGACTCCTGCGTGAACTCGTTCGCGTGCTCGCCGGTCACCAGGAACACCACGCGCTTGGCGACCGACACCGCGTGGTCCGCGAAGCGCTCGTAGTAGCGGCCGACCAGGGTCACGTCCACGGCCGTCTCGATGCCGTGCTGCCAGCGGTCGTCCAGCAGGTGCGAGAACAGCTCGCGGTGCAGCGCGTCGATCGCGTCGTCGTCGCGCTCCAGCTCCAGCGCCGCGTCGACGTCCTTGGTGGAGATCACCAGGCCGGCCTTGGCGACCAGGCGCTGGGCCAGCTGGCCCATCTCCAGGACGATCGGGTGCAGGTCGTTGGGCACGGCCGACTCGGGGTAGCGCAGCCGGGCCACCTTGGCGACGTGCCGGGCGAGGTCGCCGCAGCGTTCCAGGTCGGCGCTCATCCGCAGGCTGGTGACCACGATGCGCAGGTCCGTCGCCACCGGCTGCTGGCGGGCCAGCAGGTCGATCGCGCGGTTCTCCAGCTCGTGGTGGAGGTTGTTGACCTTCTCGTCGGCGGCGATCACGCTCTCCGCCAGTGCCAGGTCGGCGTCGAGCAGCGCGGTGGTGGCCCGGCCCATGGCCGAGCCGACCAGCCGGGCGAGCTCGACCAGGCCGTCGCTGATCGAGTCGAGTTCCTCGTGGTACGCGTCGCGCATACTCTTCTCCTCCTGGCCGTCCGGCCGCGTGGGCGTCCGTGCGGTCCGTCAGTAGCTTCGTCGGTGGCGGTGCCGACCGGTCCGTCCGGGAGGACGGCCGCTGCTGGTGGCGCGAATGGTAGCCGCGTCACCGCCCGCACGGGCTTGCGATCACCACGATGGGCCGTCCGGGCGACCTGGCACGGCCTCCGCAGTGAACCGGCAGCGGACTGAAGGTGAATTCTCGGCAACGTCCGGCCGATCCCTTGATCGCACCCGTACGGAGGCCGCCCGACGTGCGCTTACGCTGAATGCCATGGACGTGAATGTGGCCACCGCCGCTGCCTGCGCCATAGCCGGGCTCGGCGTCGGTCTCACGGCCGCGATCGCCTTCCGCTGGAGCGAGCGGGAGCAGGCCCGCGGAGGCAGCCGACACGGCGGTACCGGAACCAGGGCGGGCGCGCGGACGGGCGGCACCGGCATCCCGGTGCACGACTCCCCGCTCCCCCCGGGCGTGGACACCGTGCTGTCGGTGCTGCGCTCCTGCGCGATCGTGCTCGGCGAGGGCGACGAGGTGGTCAAGGCCAGCTCGGCGGCCTATGCGATGGGCCTGGTGCGCGGCGGTGCGATGGCCGTCGAGCAGATGCTGTCGCTGGCCCGGGCCACCCGGCGCGACGGCGAGATCCGCCAGGTCGAACTGGAGGTGCCCCGCCCGGGCGGCGCCCGGGCGGCCGAACCGCTCGCGGTCTCCGTCCGGGTCGCCCCGCTCGGCTCCCGGCTGGTCCTCGTCCTGGTCGAGGACCTGACCGAGCGGCGCCGCATCGAGGCGATCCGGCGGGACTTCGTGGCCAACGTCTCCCACGAGCTGAAGACGCCCGTCGGTGCGCTCTCGCTGCTCTCCGAAGCGGTCGCGGACGCCTCCGACGACCCCGAGGCGGTCCAGCGGTTCGCCGGCCGGATGCAGGTCGAGGCGACCCGGCTGGCCAGCCTGGTCCAGGAGATCATCGACCTCTCCCGAGTCCAGGACGACCGCCTGCTGGTCGACGTCGAACCCATCCCTGTGGACGAGCTGATCGCCGAGGCGATCGACCGCTGCCGCCAGCCCGCCGCCGCCAAGCAGATCCTCATCGCCGCGGGCGGCACCGGCGGCCTCTACCTGCACGGCAACCGCGGCCAGCTCGCCGCCGCACTCGGCAACCTGGTCGAGAACGCCGTGAACTACAGTCCGCCGCGGACCAGGGTGGCGATCGCCACCCGGCGCATCTCCAGCGCCGCGGCACTGGGCGAGGCGGACGGCGAGCTGATCGAGATCTCGGTGACCGACCAGGGCATCGGCATCTCGGAGAAGGACCGCGAGCGGATCTTCGAACGCTTCTACCGGGTGGACCCGGCGCGCTCCCGGGCCACCGGGGGTACCGGTCTCGGCCTCTCCATCGTCAAGCACGTCGCGGCCTCGCACCGCGGCACCGTGGCGGTGTGGAGCGTCGAGGGCCAGGGATCCACCTTCACCCTGCGGCTCCCGGCCGGGCAGGCCCCGGCCGAGGACCACGGGGAGGATTCGCCGGCGTCGCCGGCGAGCACCAACGAGTCAACCGCACCCACCCTTCCTGCCCCGGAGGCCCGATCGTGACCCGAGTACTGGTGGTCGAGGACGAGGAGTCGTTCAGCGACGCCCTCTCGTACATGCTCCGCAAGGAGGGATTCGAGGTGGCCGTGGCCGCCACCGGACCCGACGCACTGGAGCAGTTCGAGCGCAACGGCGCCGACCTGGTGCTGCTCGACCTGATGCTCCCGGGCCTCCCGGGCACCGAGGTCTGCCGCCAGCTGCGGGTCCGCTCCAGCGTCCCGGTGATCATGGTGACGGCCAAGGACAGCGAGATCGACAAGGTGGTCGGCCTGGAGATAGGGGCCGACGACTACGTGACCAAGCCCTACTCCACCCGCGAGCTGGTCGCCCGGATCCGCGCGGTGCTCCGCCGCCGGGGCGAGGACGGCGGCGGCAACGGCGACGGCGGCGGCCCCGGCGCACTGGAGGCCGGCCCGGTCCGGATGGACGTCGACCGGCACGTGGTCACCGTGGACGGCGCCAAGGTCGACCTGCCGCTCAAGGAGTTCGACCTGCTGGAGATGCTGCTCCGCAACGCGGGCCGGGTGCTCACCCGGATGCAGCTGATCGACCGGGTGTGGGGCGCGGACTACGTCGGCGACACCAAGACGCTGGACGTCCACGTGAAGCGCCTGCGCGCCAAGATCGAGCCCGACCCCGGCGCCCCGCGCTACCTGGTCACCGTCCGCGGTCTGGGCTACAAGTTCGAGCCGTAGACCGCGACCGCGCGCAGCGAGGGGGCCCCCCCCCCGCGGGGGGGCCCCGGGGTACACCGGCGGAAACGCGGGGGGGGTCAGTGCGCGGGGGGGGT
>NZ_JBHWBW010000053.1:20557-26890 GCF_042735675.1 Kitasatospora sp. NPDC059571 | reverse complement strand
GGGGGGGCGCGCCCCCCCCCCCCCCGCGCGCCCGCGCCCCCCCCGGGGTGGAGCAGTGGACCGTCAGGCCGGAACGGGTCGATCCGCAGTCGGGAAGAGCGGGCTCACGGCGTCGTTGCCGCCGCAGACCACGAGCAGCGCACCGGCCATACCGGCCGCCTTCGAGGCGGCCTGCCGAGCGCGGTTCGCACCTCCCGCGTTGACCACCAGCACCACGACCTCGCGCTGCAGCGGACGGGTGGTGGCGGCGTCGGCGTAGAAGACGTCGTCGCCCTCGGTCAGCTGAGCCCAGTAGCGCTCCTCACCGAACGACAGCTCGTGCTGCTGCCACGGGTGCGAGTCGCCCACGGTCAGGACCAGGATGTCGCCGGGCCGGCGACCGGACTCCAGCAGGCGGTCGACCGTCTCGTCCGCGCACTCGACGGCATCCTGCGAGGAGGACGGCACGAGCTGCACGGCAGGTTCGGCACGGCGGGGCGCCGGGCCCGGCCGGGGCACCGAGGCGACAGGTCTCGGCGGCGCGGGTCGCGGCCCCGGACGGGGCGGCGCCGGTCGCGGGCCCGGCACGACACCGGACGCTGCGGGGTTGGCGGAAGGCGTACGGGGGGCGGGTGCGTCCGACTTGTGGGGGAAGGGAACGCCGGGGCCCGGGATACTCTCGTGAATCTCCGGCTCCTCGGGGAAGACAGGCATACCCGGATATCTATCAAATGCCGGTCGGATGCGCACGGGCGCCCCACCTGTTGAGCACCCCGCGACCCCCGCCACACACCGCCCAAACACCGACGGACCGTCAGAAACCGAGCGTCAATTGCTCGTCCGCAACGGTCAATTGACCGTCCGGGACCTCCACGGAACGGGTTCGCTTCAGGTGTCGCCACCGGGGCAGGGCGTCGAGGTAGGCCCAGGAGAGCCGGTGCTCCCCGGTCGGGCCGAACTCCTCCAGGGCCGCCCGGTGCACCGGCGACGGGTAGCCCGCGTTGTCCTCGAAGCCGTAGGCGGGGTGCTCGGCCCCCAGGTCGGCCATCATCCGATCGCGCTGCACCTTGGCGAGCACCGAGGCCGCCGAGACGCAGACACAGGACTGGTCGCCCTTGATCACCGTCCGGACCTGCCAGGGGCCGCCCAGGTAGTCGTGCTTGCCGTCGAGGATGACGGCGTCCGGCCGGACCGGCAGCGCCGCCAGTGCACGCTGCGCGGCCAGCCGGAGCGCAGCGGTCATGCCCAGTTCGTCGCACTCCTGCGGCGAGGCGTGACCGAGCGCGTACGCGGTGACCCAGTCGGCCAACTGCGGGGCCAGCGCCTCACGGCGCTTCACGGTCAGCAGCTTGGAGTCGGTGAGGCCCTCCGGCGGCCGGCGCAGCCCGGTCACGGCGGCCCCGACCGTCACCGGCCCCGCCCACGCGCCGCGTCCGACCTCGTCGAGGCCGGCCACCACGGCGGCGCCGGCCCGGCGGAGCGAGCGTTCGACGGAGTGCGTCGGGGGGTCGTAGGGCATCGCTCAGGTCCATTCGTGTCGCTCCGGCACCCACCAGCCTACGACCCGCCGCGAACCGCCAGGACCGCCGAGCACCGCCCCGGGCACCCGGACCGCCCCCGACCGCACCGACCGGACCAACCGCACCGACCGCACTGCCCGGACCGACCGTGCCACCCTCACGGCCCGGACCGACCGCACCGCCCGCACCGCCCCTCGGGCGCAGCGCCCAGGGCGCCCCGCCGCGCTACGCGCGGACCATCGGCACGAGCACCTCGTCGACGAGGTCCAGGCAGAAGGCCATGTCCAGCGGGCCCTCGCAGACCTTGGCGTGGTACAGCAGCATCGCCGGGGCCACGTCGGCCACGATCGGGACGGCGGCCCCGCGGCGGACGTCGCCGCGCCGCTCTCCGCGGCCGAGGATCCGCAGCATGGCGGCGTTCGCCGGCTGGATGACCTGCCGGAGGAGGAAGTCCCGGAAGGCCTCGGCCTGCTCCTGGTCGAGTTCGGCCATCAGGACGCGGATCGCGGTGCCGGCCCGCGAGTTCATCAACTCGCCGAACCCGGCCATGAGCTGGAGCATCTCGGCCCGCACCGACCCCAGGTCGGGAATGTCAGTGACGGATGGCAGGGTGGCCCCGAGGGCACCGACCACCAGGTCGGCCTTGGACGACCAGCGCCGGTACAGGGCGGCCTTGCCGGTCTGCGCCGCACCGGCGACGCCCTCCATGGTCAGGCGGGCGAAGCCGCCGGAGGTGAGGAGGTCGAGGGTGGCATCGAAGATCGCGGCCTCCAGCGCCGCACCCCGGCGCCGAGGCGCCCCGGCGCCGGCACCTCCGGCGGCGCCGCCACCGGACACGGCACCCCCGGACGCGGACCGCCCGGACGCGGACCGCCCGGACGCAGCCCCCGGCACCGCCCCGGTCGCCGCCGCGGCCGAGCGCGAGCGGCCCTCCGGCGCCTGGCGCCGCACCATCTGATCCATCGCCACCAACCTAGAGAACGCTTGCGTTCACTATCAGTTTCCCGCTATGGTCCCCATGATAGTGAACGCATCCGTTCCTTGACAGTACGCGGGGACCGGCACCGGCCGCACCGTACCGCACGAGTACGCACGTCAGAGGCCTCGCCGACGCACCACCTCGGAGCTCAGGGACCAGCAGGGGGCACACCAGTGGCAATCTCCGACACGCTCAGCAAGTCCGGTCCACCGCAGGCCGGCACCGGCCGGCGCAAGGGCATCACGCTCACCGTGATCGCCGCGACCCAGCTCATGGTCGTCCTCGACGCGACCATCGTGAACATCGCGCTCCCCCACATCAAGGGCGCGCTCGGCTTCTCCGACACCACCCTCTCGTGGGTCGTCAACGCGTACACGCTCGCCTTCGGCGGCCTGCTGCTCCTGGGCGGCCGGGCCGGCGACATCCTGGGCCGGCGCCGGGTGTTCATCGTGGGCACGGTCCTCTTCGGGTTCGCCTCGCTGCTCGGCGGCCTCGCCCAGGACTCCACCATGCTGCTCGCGGCGCGCGCCCTCCAGGGCATCGGCGGCGCGATCTGCTCACCGACCGCCTTCGCACTGATCGCCACCAACTTCGACGAGGGGCCCGACCGCAACCGGGCCTTCGGCGTCTTCTCGGCGGTGGCCGGCTCGGGCGCCGCGATCGGCCTGCTGGCCGGCGGCCTGCTCACCGAGTACCTGGACTGGCGCTGGGTGTTCTTCGTCAACGTGCCGATCGCGGCGGCCATCGCGCTCGCCGCGCCGCGCTTCATCAGCGAGTCGGAGCGCCGGCCGGGCCGGTTCGACGTGCTCGGTGCGGCGACCTCGACACTCGGCCTGGTCGCCCTGGTCTACGGCTTCATCCGGGCCGCCTCCGACGGCTGGAGCGACCCCCTCACGCTGGCCTCGTTCGCGGCGGGCGTCCTGCTCCTGGTGGGCTTCGTGGTCGTCGAGCGCCGCACGGCGGAGCCGATCACCCCGCTGCACCTGTTCCGGGAGCGCAACCGCACCGGCGGCATGGTGATGATGCTCTGCCTCACCGCCGCAATGTTCGGGATCTTCTTCTACATCACGATCTTCGTCCAGACGGTGATCGGCTACAGCCCGCTGAAGGCCGGCGTGGCCTTCCTGCCGATCAGCGCCGCCATCATCGTCGCCGCGCAGATCGCCTCCTCCCTCCAGGCCCGGCTCGGCCCGAAGGTCTTCATGGCGAGCGGCGCCGCCCTGGTCGTCGTCGGCCTCGGCTGGCTCACCCAGCTCAAGGCCGACAGCGGCTACGCCGACGGCATCCTCGGCCCGACCGTGGTGTTCGGCTTCGGGATGGGCCTCATCTTCGTGCCGGTGATGCTGATCGCGGTGGCCGGCGTTCCGGGCCACGAGACCGGCGCGGCCTCCGGCCTGCTGAACTCGATGCAGCAGATCGGCGGCGCCGTCGGCCTGTCCGTCCTCACCACGGTGTTCCTCTCCGCGGCCAAGGACCGGACGCTCGAGCTGGTGCCGGGCTTCCTGAAGACGGCGACCCCGGCCCAGGCCCAGCAGTTCCAGGCCACCCACGAGTTCCCCGTCGGCTCCTCGCAGTACAGCGACACGCTGGCGCACGGCATCGGCCAGGCGTTCATCGTCGGCACCTGCCTCGCCGCCCTGTCGCTGATCGTCGCGGTCGTCGTGGTGAAGGCCAAGGCGAGCGACCTGCCCGCCGAGGCCCCCGCAGGCATGGCGATCTGACCCTCCCGCGGACGACGGCGGCGCGCCCACCCGGGCCCGCCGCCGTCACCGCACCCGCATCCGCGCCCGGGCCGCGGCGCCCGCCCCGCCGAAGCCCCGCCCCGCCGAAGCCCCGCCCCGCCGAAGCCCTGTCCCGCCGATGCCCCGTCAGCGCCCGTACTCGTCGACGGAGCCGTAGCGGGAGTCACCCACATAGACGCCCACCCGCAGGCAGGCCGCGTCCGCGAGCGGCGACACCGGCCGGGCGGCGAGGATCCGCCGGGCGTCGTCCTCGGCGAGGCTGGTCGCGTACCAGGGCAGCCGCTCGGAGCCGAGGTCGGAGGCGATCTGCTGGAGCGCGCAGGTGCGGCGGTCCTCGGGCAGCCGGTCGAGGGCCGGGACGGCGTCGGCGGAGAGCGTCCGCAGATAGGCGATGTCGATCTTCCCGGACTGCTCGTACCGCTGGACGTTCTGCTCGGCGATCAGCGCGTCCGGGTTGACGAGCCCGAACACCGCGGCGGCCGTCACGGCACTGAGCACCACCGCCCGCGGCAGCCAGCGCGCCGAGGCCGAGACCAGGGCGGCGACGGCCAGCACCACCACGACGCCGAGCCAGATCTCCACGGCGGCCACCGAGATCCGCAGCCGGGTGAGCCCGAAGACGTCGACGTAGCGGTGCATCCGGTACAGCGCCGAGGCGACCACGACCAGGGTGAGGGTGCCCAGCAGGCCGAGCAGGGCCTTGACCATCAGCCGGTCGGCGGGGGTGCTGCGGGGCGCCCAGCGCTTGGCCAGCGCGACCACCACCAGTACCAGCAGGGTGACCACCAGCAGCTGCCAGAAGCCCTGCCGGGCATACTCGGCGGGGATCACGCCGGGCTTGCGCATGACCGCCTCGTAGCCACCGGCGAAGACCACCGCCTGAACGGCGGCGAACACGCCGAACAGCAGGTTGAGGGCGACCAGCGGCACCGCCCACTCGACCCTGCCGCGCTCCCGCCCGGGCTGGACCGGGTACCGGTCGAAGCGGCGCGGAGCCGCGGCGGTGTGCGCCGCGCCGACCGCGACGACCAGGCCCACAGCGAACAGCAGGACCTGCATCGGCAGGTCGGCGGTGTCGACGCTGGGCATCAGATTGCCGAGCAGCTCGGCCACCGCGGCGTCGGCACTGGCGAACAGCGCACCGAAGACCACCAGCAGCACCACCGAGACGCCCACCGCCTTGAGGACCGGCACCAGCCGGTCCCGGCCCGGGTGGCGGCGGGTCCGCACGGCGACCAGCGCCCAGGCGAGGCCGGGGATCAGGTGCGGCCACAGGCCGACGGAGCCGAGCAGCACGCCGGGCCAGCGGCGGCCGCCGTGCAGGGCGAGCGAACCGGCCCCGGCGGCGACGAGCAGCGCCGGCACCACCGCCCAGGACGCCTCGGTGAGCGCCGGGACGAGCAGCAGGACGAGCGCGGCGAGCGCCCAGACGACCGTCCAGGGACGGATCCGCCGGCCGGCGGCCACCGCGGCGAGCCCGGCCGCGGCCGTACCGAAGGCCGCCCAGATCAGCACGTTGACGCCGAGGCCGTCGGTGAGCAGCGCCGCCGCCACCAGGCCGGAGAGCACCCCGGCTGCCACCACCCGCAGCCGCGGGAGGGCCGGCGAGGACGCCGGCGCCGTCAGACGCAGCCAGAGCGGCGGGGGCGGCGGCTGCGGGGGCCGGTACACGTAGCCGCCGTATCCGGGCGGTGTCGCGGGCCCCGGGACACTCCCCGTCCGCGCCGACGATCCGGCAGCAGCCGCTCCGGGAGGCGTCGTACCGGGAACAGGGCCGGGAACAGTGCCAGAAGCAGGGTCGGCAGCCGGGCCGGGTGCGGGTGCCGGAGCGGGAGCGGAAGCGGGGCCGGGCACAGTGCCCTGCTCCGGCTTCGGGCCGTGCGGTGGTGTCGACATGAGTCCCCCTCAACTGTCGCGGGCAGCACGGCGCCCTGGGCGGGGCCGCGCGGCGGTGATCGCGACTCTAGGGGTCGGAGGACAATTCTGAACAGGTTCAAAAGTGCCGCGGGGGGGGGGGGGGGGGGGGGTGTGTGGAGAACTACCCCCCCCGCGGGCGGGCCGCCGGCTCTACCGCTAGGCGAGGGTCGCTGGAGAGCTCTAACGGCCACCCCGC
>NZ_JBHWBW010000053.1:0-20547 GCF_042735675.1 Kitasatospora sp. NPDC059571 | reverse complement strand
TAGCCCCCAACTCGGGGCTCACCTCAAAAATCAACACCATAAAACCGCGCGCGGGGGGTCTCGCGCCCCCGCGTATCACCCACCCCCCCCCCCGCGGGCGGTACGGCGTCAGTACGAGCCGTAGAGCGAGTAGATCAGGCTGTCCTTCACCGCCGTCCCGAAGCTGCTCGGCCAAGTGCCGAACGGCACCACCGCGCTGCTGTAGGCACCCGAACCGGCAGGGCCCGAGGTGTAGTTCATGTTGTTGACGGTGGAGCTGGTGCCGTTGCTGTTGAAGACGAACCAGTAGGTGGTGGAGGCCGCCAGCGTGAGGTTCACCGGCAGCGAGTTCCAGGCGTTGGCGGTCAGCGTGCCCGACCCGGTGGAGGCCACCAGGGTGCCGGGCGAGCCGGCGTTGTCGGTGTAGACGGCCAACTGGTACTGGTTGTTGGGCGCCGCGCTGATCTGCCCGACGTGCACGCTGAGCGAGGTCAGCGGGACGGCGGCCGACCCGGTGGTCACCTTCGAGCCGTTCAGGTGGTTGGAGTCGGTGTCGTCGATCAGCGTGCCGACCGCGGTGGAGCCGATGGTCTTCGGCGGCGGCCCGGCCGTGGTGAAGGCGACCGACACCGGCGATGCCAGCGCGTTGCCGGAGACGTCCTTCACCCCCTGCACGGTCGCCGTGTACCCGGTGGTCAGGGCGAGCGCCGCGCTCGGCGTGAACACCGCACTGCTGGTGGCCGCGTCGTACGAGACGGTGCCGGGCACCGCGGTGCCGCCGGCCGTGGTGCGCAGCGTGACGGCGGAGGCGGTGACGGTCGCCGCGTCGAGCGGCTCGCTGAAGGCGAACCGCACCGGCGTGGTGGCGGCCACCCCGGTGGCCCCGGCGGTCGGGGTCGTCCCGGTGACCGTCGGCGCGGTGGTGTCCTGGCCGTAGGTCACCGTGTAGGAGCCGGCGGTGCCGTCGAAGAAGGCGTACGCGACGCCCTTGACGGTCTCGATCCGGTAGGGCAGCGACTGGCCGGCCCGGGAGATCCCGGTGACCGTGCCGGAGGCCGCGTTGACCGGCACCATCGCCCGCAGCCCGTTGGCGCCGCCGGTGATGTCGAAGGTCAGGGTGCTGCCGGTCCAGGCCATCTTGGAGAAGGCCGAGCCGTTGCGCCCGTCCAGCCAGGTGAGCATCTGCCGGCCGGAGACGACCGGGACGCCCCGGGCCTTGGCGGCGGCGATCACGGCGTCCGAGGCGGCGGAGGCGGCGAAGTCGGTGTGGATGTTCGCGCCGATCGCCGCGTAGTAGCCCTTGGTGCCGACCGCGTTGTCGAGCAGGGTGTTGATGCTCGCCGGGTAGGACTGGCCCGACTCGTCGGTGAGCTGGGTGGTGGCCTGGTACTCGTCGATGACGCTGCCGTCGGTGTCGGCGAACTTCATGATGGTGCCGGTGCCGTTGAAGAAGCCGGGCCGGTCCTGGACGAAGCTCGCCGGATAGTAGTAGTAGTCCATGTCGAGCCGGATCCCGTTGGCCAGCTTGGTCTTGGCCTGGGTCGCCCAGTCGTCCCACTCGACGCAGTGGGTGCGGCTGCTCGACGGGTTCGGCAGCGAGCCGTACTTGGCCTTCCAGGCCGTCAACTGGTCGCTGTAGAAGCCCTGGAGGGCGGCCGTGGTGCCCCACGGCTTGCAGTTGGTGGTGACGTGCACGCCGACCTCGAAGCCCTCGTCGGTGTAGGCCTGCGCCTGCGCCGGGGTCATCGGGTCGTCGGTGTAGATGTACGAGGAGCCGCGCACGCACTCCCAGTTGGCGACGTTGCAGCCGGCCGGGGACTGGGCGATGTAGCCGTCCCAGCGGCCCGTGGTGCCGCCGATGCCGTGGTCGTCACCGGTCATGATCACCACGGCCTTGGCGTCCCTGGGGTAGTACCAGAAGCGCGGCAGCGGCTTCTTCGCCGAGTCCATCAGGGTGATCAGGTTGGCGAGCAGGCGCTGCTGCTCGTCCGCGATCGGGATCTGCGCCTTGTCGAGGTCGTTCCAGTTCGGCTGCCCGTTGGTGCCGAAGAACATCTCGCTGGCCTCGTAGCCGTCGGTGGAGTCGCGCTGCTGCCCGGCCCAGGCGATGTTGCCCTGCCGGGTCTGGACGACCGACTTGGCGAGGTCGTAGGTGAACGCGGCGGCCTGGCCGCTGCCGGCGCTGCGCAGCGTGACGGCGGGGTTGGCGGTGGCGGTGGAGGCGTCGCTGTAGAGGGTGGCGACGGCGGTCGCGCCGTTCAGGGTGTACTGGTCCGCGGTGCCGTGGAAGCCCATGGTGTCGGCGGTGAGCCCGGAGCCGGGCGCGGCGGAGGTGTCGATCCGCAGGTAGGAGTCGGCGAGCGTCCCGGTTGTGGCGGTGAGCCCGAGCAGCCCGGCGAGCTGCTTGTCCGGGCGCATCGCGATCAGCCGGCCGCCGCCGTTGGTCCAGGTGCCGAGCATGTCCGCCTGGGCGGCGGTGAGCGGCGTCTCGCCGAGCAGCACCACGTCGTAGGAGGCCAGCGTCGCCGCGGTGACCGAGGAGAGGTCGCTGATCTTGTAGTAGTTGAGGCCCTCGGCCTTGAGGATCTCGGTGTAGTACGCGGTGTACGGGTTGGCCGCGCTGCTGATCAGCAGGATCGGGCCCTCGTTGCCGGGGCCCGCGCCGGGCGGGGTGGTGCCGCCGCCGTCGGGGGTGTACGTGGCGTAGATGGAGAACGTGACGTTCTCCGAGCTGAGCGCGCCGAAGCTGCTCGGCCAGCTGCCGAAGGCCCGGCCGCCGGTGCCGTACCCGCTGGTGCCCCCGCTGTTGTAGTGGAGGTTGTTGACCGCACTGCTGTTGCCGTTGGTGTTGTAGGCCAGCCAGTACGCGGTGTTGGCGCTGAGGGCGGCGGTCAGCGGCAGGGTGTTCCAGGCGTTGGCGGTGAGCGTGCCGGAGGAGCTGGAGGCGACGAGGGCGCCCGGCTTGCCGGAGGCGTCCGCGTAGACCGCCACCTGGTACTGGTTGTTGGGGGCCGCCGCGACCGTGCCGACGTGCACGCTGATGCTGGAGACGGTGCCTCCGGAGGAGCCGGTCACGTACCGGGTGGTGTTGATGTAGTTGGAGTCGCCCGCGTCGGTGGCCGACCCGACCGTCACCGTGCCGAGGGTCGCGGTGGTCGCCGCCCCGGCGGGTACGGCGGCCAGCACGGCCCCTGCCAACACGGCGGCCAGCAGCCCCGCCAGCCGTCTTCTGAACCTCACGCCAGCCCCCAGATCCCCGGTCAACCCGTTTGCGGCAGATGTGCCGGTAACCGGTGTACCGGGTGCAGGGGGGTCGCGTCCTCGAAATCCACACATTCCCGGGCGCCCGTGACGGAATCGTGCACGGGCCCCGGCCCGGGGTACGGACCGGGCGGCTCAGCCCTTGACCGAGCCCGCCAACAGGCCGCGGACGAAGTAGCGCTGGAGCGAGAAGAAGACGATCAGCGGCACGATCAGCGACAGGAAGGCGCCCGCCGTCAGCAGCTCCCACCGGCCGCCGAAGGAGCCGCTCAGCTGGGCGAGGCGGACGGTCATCGGCGCCACCTCGGGCGTGCCGCCGGCGAAGGTGAGCGCCACCAGGAGGTCGTTCCAGACCCACAGGAACTGGAAGATCGCGAACGAGGCCAGGGCCGGCGCACAGAGCGGCAGCACGATCGAACGGAAGATCTTGAAGTGCGAGGCGCCGTCGACGACCGCCGCCTCCATCAGGTCCCGGGGCAGCTGGGAGATGAAGTTGTGCAGCAGGAAGACCGCCAGCGGCAGGGCGAACATGGTGTGCGCCAGCCAGACCGGCGCGTAGGTGCCGCTCAGGTCGAGGCCGGGGACGATGGTGACCGAGCCGATGTGCGCCCCGCCGGAGAAGAGCTGGAGCAGCGGGATCAGCGCCATCTGCAGCGGTACGACCTGCAGCGCGAAGATCACGAAGAAGATCACGTCGCTGCCCCGGAACTTCACCCAGGCCAGCGCGTACGCCGCCATGGCCGCCAGTACCAGCGGGAAGACCGTCGCGGGCACGCTGATGGCCAGCGAGTTCACCAGGTAGGGCATGAGCCCGCCGCTGACGCCGAACCCGCCCTCGAACAGCACCGTGTGGTAGTTGTCCAGGGTGGCCGAGGGGTGCGTGAAGAACTCCCACCAGCCGGTGCTGGCGACGTCCTGCTTGGGCCGCAGCGAGGTGACCAGCAGGCCGAGCGTGGGGATCGTCCAGAGCACGGTGACCACGATCATCAGCAGCGAGGAGATCGGGCTGCTGAACGCCCGGCGGGCGGCCTTCACCGCGGGGACGGGGGCCGGCGCCGCGGGCGCCGCGCCGTCGTCGACGGCCGTCGGGGACAGCTGCTGCTCGCTCATCGGTGCTCACGCTCCTTGCGCAGCTGGACGATGTTGTAGATCACCAGCGGGGTCACCGCCAGGAAGAGGATCACCGCGAGCGCGCTGCCGCGTCCGACGTTGAACTGCACGAAGGACTGCGAGTACATCTCGTTGGCCAGCACCTGGGTGCCGAAGTTGCCGCCGGTCATGGTGCGGACGATGTCGAAGGCCTTCAGGGTGGTGATCATGACGGTGGTGAGCACCACCACCAGGGTGGTGCGGATCATCGGCACCGTGACGTGCCGGAAGAGCTGCAGGCCCCGGGCGCCGTCCAGCCGGGCGGCCTCGGTGATCTCGTCCGGGATCGCCTTGATCGCCGCCGACAGCACGACCATCGCGAAACCGGTCTGCACCCAGACCATGACCACCATCAGCAGGAAGTTGTTGAGCGGGTGGGAGAGGATCCAGTTCGGCGGGTGGTGCCAGCCCAGGCTGATCGCGACCTGGCTGAGCAGGCCGATCTGCGGCTGGGAGGGGTCTCGGGCGTCGTAGACGAACTTCCAGATGATCGACGCGCCGACCAGGGAGATCGCCATCGGCATGAACAGCAGCGACTTGTAGACCGCCTGGCCGCGCATCCGGTCGACCAGCAGGGCGAGCACCAGACCGAGGCCGGTCGCCGCCAGCGGCGCCACCACCAGCCACAGCAGGGTGGTGAGCAGCACCTGGTGGATGGAGTCGGTGGTCAGCGCCCAACCGTAGTTCGCGCCGCCCACCGAGCGGGTCGAGTCGTCGTTGGAGAAGCTCAGGTAGACGGTGCGGACCAGCGGGACGACCAGGCCGACCACGAGCAGCAGGGCCGCGGGGCCGAGCATCACGCCGATCGCCAGCGGCCGGGTGAACCGGCCGCCGGCCCGGCCGGCCGCGAAGAAGACCAGGAGCAGGATGCCGAGGAACCCGGCGACGGCGCCGAGGCTGTTGCCGAACTTGATCGATGCGTCCGTCCAGGCCGAGTCGGCGAGCTGGACGGCCGCGACCTGGGCCGTGGGCATACGGAGGGTCCTTCCTCGGACACAGGAGGGGGCAGCGCGGGCGGGTGGGACCCGCGCTGCCCGCGGCGGCTGTCGTTACTGCGGCCAGGCCGCGTCGATGTCAGCCGCCACCTTCTGGATGGACTGTCCCTCGGCGAACCAGGCGGTGAACGACTTCCACTCCTGGCCGGCACCCACGGCGGCGGGCATCAGGTCGGAGCCGTCGAACCGGAACGTGGCGGCCGGGTCGGTCAGCGCCTCGGCGGAGAGCTTGTCGATCGGGTCGGTGTACAGGCTCTTGTCCACGCCCTGGTTGGCGGAGACCCAGCCGGAGGAGACCTTCACCCGGCTGCTCGCCCAGTCGCTGCTGGACAGGTAGTTCTGCACGGCCTGCACCTCGGGCCGCGAGGAGAACGCGGCCAGGAACTCGCCGCCGCCCTCGACCGGGTTGGTGACCTGCGGGTTCACCGCGGGGAGGTGGAAGGCGAAGACGTCGCCGTCCGGGCCGATCTTGGTGCCCTTGGGCCACTGCGCGCGGTAGAAGGAGGCCTGCTGGAGCATGGCGCACTTGCCGGAGAGGATCGGTGCGCCGGCGTCCTGGAAGGTCGTGGTGGCGATCGACTTCACGTCGCCGATGCCGCCGTTGACGAAGGCCGGGTTCTGCATCCAGTCGGCGACCGTCTTCATCGCGCCGGTGATCTTCGGGTCGCTGAACTTGACCTGGTGGTTGACCCACTGGTCGTAGACGTCGCCGCCGTAGCTGCCGAGGACGACCTCCTCGACCCAGTCGGTGGCCGGCCAGCCGGTCGCGGTGCCGGAGCCGATGCCGCCGCACCACGGCTTGGTGGAGCCCGAGGTGGCGATCTTGGTGCTGAGGGTCATCATGTCGGCCCAGGTCTTGGGGACCTCGTAGCCGGCCTGCTTGAAGGTCTTCGGGGAGTACCAGACCAGCGACTTCATGTTGGCGCTCATCGGCGCCGCGTAGAAGGTGCCGTTGACCGAGCCGTAGGTCTTCCAGACCGGGCTCCACTTGTCCTCGTTGGCGACGGTGCCCGCCGGCGGCTTCACGACCTTGCCGGTCTTCACCATCTGGGCGAGCAGGCCCGGCTGCGGGATGATCGCGAAGTCGGGGGCGTTGCCGCCGCTCACCCGGACGGGGAGCTGTGACTCGAAGTCGTTGGAACCCTCGTACGAGATCTTGATCCCCGTACAAGAACTGAACTCCGCCCAGGACTTCTCCAGGGAGTCCGACTCGGGGCTCAGGATCGACGCGAACATCGTCACCTTGGTCCCGGCGTGGCCCGCGTACGGCTGGTACTTGGCGCAGTCGCCGGTCAGCGTCGCGGCGGCCGAGGCGCCGCCGCCGGAGGAGGACGAGCTGTTCGAACACGCAGCGGCGAGAGCCAGGCCGAGCACGGCGGGTACGGCCAGCAGCCGCCGCCGGAGCAGTGTGGTCATCGGCGGGCCTCGCAGGCGATCGGGGTGGGGGTCAAGGCGGTCCTCCTCGGCGGGGCATGCAGGATGCCGGCGGTACGACAGAACGACACTGCGCTGAACCGGTGGATCGAGCTTCACCCAGCAGACGCTGGCTTGACGACGTTAACTCACCGGTTACCCCACGCCAAGATCCGCGTTCGACCTTCATCGGCCGGTGTCCCGGCCGTAATACGGCTGTGCTGGAGGGGGCCGGGCGGACCCGGCCCCCTCCGCGCGGGTCAGAGCCGGACGGGCAGTTCGCGAAGGCTGTTGACCACGGCCGTCGGGTTGGGCCGCAGCTCGGCCTCGGGCACCGCCAGCGCCAGGCGGGGGAAGCGTTCGAACAGCGCGGGCAGCGCCACCGCCGCCTCCAGCCGGGCCAGCGGCGAGCCCGGGCAGACGTGCGGCCCGTGGCCGAACGACAGGTGCCGGGTCGGCTCCCGGGTGATGTCGAAGAGCTCGGCGGTCACGCCGTGCTGCAGCGGGTCCCGGCCGATCGCGTTGTAGGAGATCAGCACGGGGTCGCCGGCCGGGATCACCGCTCCCCCGCACTTCACGTCCTCGGTGGCGAACCGGAACAGGAAGTTGCTGGTCGGCGGCGTCCAGCGGAGCGACTCCTCGACCACCGCCGGCCACTCCACCGCTCCGGAGCGGGCCAGCGCCAGCTGGTCGGGGTGGGTGAGCAGTGCCCGCACGGCGTTGGTGATCAGGTTGACCGTGGTCTCGTGGCCGGCCGCGATGATCACGCGCAGGGTGGCGGCGGCCTCCGCGTCGGTGAGCGCGCCGCCCTCCACGTCGGCCGCCAGCAGGGCGCTGATCAGGTCGTCGCCCGGCTCGGCCCGGCGGCGGGCCACCAGGTCGGCCACGAAGGCGTTCAGCGCGGCGATGGTGGCCGGCACGTCGGCGGGCTTCGTGGTGCTGGAGAAGAAGCGCTCGTACAGCTCCCGGATGTAGGCGTGGTCGTGCTCGGGGACGCCGAGCAGCCAGCCGATCACGGACATCGGCAACGGGAAGGCGAACGCGGTTTTGAGGTCCACCACCGGCCCGGCCGCCGCCAGTGCGTCGAGCAGCTCCGCGGTGACCTGCTCGACCTTCGGCCGCATCAGTTCGACCCGGCGCGGGGTGAACGCCTGCGCCACGATCGCGCGCAGCCGCCGGTGCTCGGCGCCGTCGGTGGTCACCATCGACGGGCCCGGGACGGCCAGGCCGATCAGCGGCCAGCCGGCGGGCACCTCGCCCCGCCGGTGGGCCGCCCAGTGCGCGGCGTCCTTCACCAGCCGGGGGTCGGTGAGCAGCTGCCGGGCCTCCGCGTGGTGGGTGACCGCCCAGCCGCGCACACCGAGCAGTTCGACGGGCACCACCGGCCCGGCGGCGCGCAGCAGCGCGCCCTCCGCGGCGTTGTCGCGCGCCAGCGGGTCCATCACGATCGGCTCGGTCATCCCGCGGCCCCTTCCCTCGGACTGGTCACTCGGCCACATAGCCGGGAGTGAATGCCACCGGCAGCGCCACCAGGGCCCGGACCCATGCCGAGGGCCGCCACACCAGGGCGCTCTCGGACACCGCCAGCCGCAGGTCCGGCAGCCGGTCCAGCAGGACCTCGATCGCCGTGGTGGCGATCACCTCGGCGGCCTCCCGGGCCGGGAAGGGGCAGCCGTGGTCGCCGGCGGAGAAGCTCAGGTAGGCGCGGTTGCCCTCGGCCGGGCGGCCGGACTCCTGGCGCACGGTCGGGTCGGCGTTGGCGCCGGCGAAGCCGAGCAGCACCATGTCGCCCGCGGCGATCCGCTGCCCGCCGAGGTGGGTGTCGCGGGTGGCCCAGCGGCCGGCGAAGATCTGGGTCGGGGTGTCCTCCCAGAGCGCCTCGCCGAGCGCCTGCCCGATCGAGCGCCGCCCGCCGGAGAGCGAGGCCGCGAACCGCTCGTCGGTGAGCATCAGCCGCAGCGCGTTGGCGATCCAGTACGCGCACGGCTGGTGGCCGGCGATCAGCAGCACCCGCAGGTCCCGCATGACCTCCTCGTCGTCGAGGCCGGCCGGGTGCGCGAGGAGCCGCGAGGTGAGGTCGGCGGCCGGGCGCTCCCGGCGCCGGTGGACGAGGTCGAGCATGACCGTGAGCAGCTGCTGGGCGCCGGCCTGGGCGTCCTCGCCGCCGTCCAGCATCGCGACCAGGCCCTTGATCAGCACCGGGGCCTCGTCCTCGCCGAGCCCGAGCATCCGGCAGAGCACCAGCAGCGGCATCCGGTGGGCGTACTCGGCGACCAGGTCGACCTCGCCCCGCCCGGCGAAGCCGTCGATCAGCCGGTCGGCGATCTCCTCGCTGTAGGTGCGCAGTTCGTACGGGTCGACGCCGGCGAGGGCGTCGGTGATGGCGTCGCTGCGGCGCTGGTGCTCGGCGCCCTCGGCGTAGAGGATCGACGGGACGGGCGCCATCATCGGCTTGAGCGGCCAGTCCGCGGGGATGTGCGGCCACTGGTTCCAGCGGGTGGAGTCGCGGCCGAAGACCTTGGACTGCCCGGTGACCAGCTGGAGTTCGCGGTAGCCGATGACCAGCCACGCGGGCACCCCGCCGGCCAGCTCGACGGGGGCGACCGGGCCGTGCTGCTCGCGCAGCTCGCGGTAGACGCCGCCGGGGTCGGTCTGGAAGCGCGGCCCGTACAGCGGTGCTGCGTCGGCGTGGGCCGGGCAGCCGGGCGGCGGCGTGGACGCGGGCTCGGTCACGGGGTGTCCTCTCTGGTGGCCCCTGCCAGCGCCAGGTGCTGCAGGTGGCGGACGAGCTCGATCAGGACCTGCTTGCTCGAAGCGCGGTCCCGGGCGTCGCAGTCGACCAGCGGGACGTGGTCGCCGAGGTCGAGGGCGGCCCGGATCTCGGCGAGGGTGTGCTCCTGCGGCCCGAAGTTGTTGCGGGCCACCACGAACGGCGTGCCGTGGTGCTCCAGCCGGTCGATCGCGTACCAGGAGTCCTCCAGCCGGCGGGTGTCCACCAGCACGACGGCGCCGAGCGCGCCGCTGAACAGCCGGTCCCACAGGAACCAGAAGCGCTCCTGGCCGGGCGCGCCGAACAGGTAGAGCACGTTCTCGGCGTTGAGGGTGATCCGGCCGAAGTCGAAGGCGACGGTGGTGGACCGCTTGTCCTGGATGCCGGAGAGGTCGTCGACGTCCTCGCCGGCCCGGGTCATCGTCTCCTCGGTGTTGAGCGGGCGGATCTCGCTCACCGAGCCGACCAGGGTGGTCTTGCCGACGCCGAAGCCGCCGACCACGACGATCTTCAGGCCGTTCGCGGCGGTGCCGAGCAGCGGGGCCCGGCCCCCCAGCAGGGCGGTGTCAGAGCTGTTGGAGACCATGCAGTACCTGCTTCAGCGTGTCGAGGTCGGGCAGGCGGGCCCGGGTGGGGGCGAACCGGGGGTGGCGGGCGGTGATCCGGCCGGCCTCCAGCAGATCGCCCAGCAGGATCTTGACGATGCTCACCGGCAGGCCGAGTTCGGCCGCGATCTCCACCACGGCCGTCGGGGTCGCGCACAGCCGCAGGATGCGGGCGTGCTCGGACTGCATGCCGGGCACCGGCTCCTGCTCGGTGACGACGAGGGTGACCAGGTCGAAGGCGTTCTCGGGCGGCCGGCTGCGGCCGCGGGTCACGGTGTAGAGCCGGTCCGGGTCCTCGTCCCGGCCGGGCAGCGGCGGGGTCACACCCCGGCCCCGATCTCGCGCGGCGGGGCGCTCAGGAACACCCCGATCTGCTCGATCAGCCCGAGCATGTTGTGCCCGACGACGCCGACGTCGGCGTCGTCATCGGTGACGACCGCCAGGTGGGCGCCCTCGCCGGCCGCCACGATGCACAGGATGCCGCCGTGGAACTCGGTCATCGACTGGCGGACCCCGCCCGTCGAGTTGCCGAACTCGATGGAGGCGCCGTGCGCGAGGCTCTGCATGCCGGAGGCGATCGCCGCCAACTGGTCGGCCCGGTCGGTGCCGAGGCCGGAGGTGTGACAGAGCTTCAGGCCGTCGGCCGAGAGCACCAGGGCGTGCCGCGCACCGGGGGTGGCGGTCAGCAGGTTCTCCAGCAGCCAGTCGAGATCGCGTTCGGTGCTGCTGCTCATCAGGCATCGTCCTTCGGGGAGGCGTCGGGGATCTCGGCCCCTTGCAGGGCCTTGCGGAAGGCGCCGAACCGGGCGGCGGTGAGGGCCGCACCGGCACGGTCCGGCCGCCGGGCCGCGGCGGGCTCGGCTGCCGGGGTCGCCGCCGCCAGGGTCTGCCCGCGGCGACGCTGCGGCAGGCCGTTGCCCGGGGCGGCCGGGAGGTCGGTCGGGGAGTCGGGGGCGGGGCCGGCCGGGCGCGGGGCCGGCTCCAGGGCGGGACGGACGGCCGGGGCGGTCCGCTCGGCACGCGGCGCCGGGGCGGCGGCGCGCTCCTCGGCGAGGGCCCGGGCGAGGGCCGGCGCCGGGTGGGTGATCAGCTGGGCGGGGATGAGCACCACCACGCCGGTGCCGCCGCGGGCGGACGGCCGGAAGGAGATCGACAGCCCGTGCTTGCGGGCCAGCGAGCCGACCACGGCCAGTCCCAGGCGGGTGCCGGCGGAGAGCGCGGTGAGGTCCGGCGCGGTGGCGGAGACGGCCTGTTCGGCGCGGCGCAGCCAGCTGGTGCTGAGGCCGAGTCCGCCGTCCTCGACGGTGACCACCAGGCCGGAGTGCGCCTCCTCGACGTAGACGTGCACCTCGGCCGGCGGGGCGGAGAAGTTGGCGGCGTTGTCGAGCAGTTCCGCCAGGACGTGCATGACGCCCTCGGCCGCGAAGCCGGCCACCGCGGCGGTGGAGGCGGAGTGCAGGCGCACCCGCTGGTAGGCGCCGATCCGGCCGAGCGCGCCGCGCAGCACGGACTCGACGCCGATCGGCTTGGTCCAGCGGCGGCCGGAACGGGCGCCGGTGAGCACCGCGATGGAGTCGGCCATCCGGCCGACCTGGGCGGTGGAGTGGTCGAGGGTGAGCAGGTCTCCGAGGACGTCCTCGCCGTGCCGGTGCTGCATCTCGCGCAGTTCGGCGTGCATGGAGGTGGCCAGCGCCTGGACGCGGCCGGCGGCGGTCGCGCAGACCGCGAGGGCGGCGGCGCGCTGGCGCTCGCCGCGGGCGACCTCCTCGGCGACGGTGCGCAGCAGGCCGTGGTGGACGGGCAGGTCGTGGCGGGCCAGGACGGAGTCCACCGAGGCCCCGGCGCGCAGCCGTTCGACGACGTCGGGGAGGACCTGGTCGCGCAGCGCGGTGAGTTCGGTGCGGTCGCGGACGGCGGCGGCGTGCGCCTCGTGCAGGGCGGCCAGTTCGGCGCGGGCGTTCTGCTCGATGGCGCGGGCCTGCTCCAGGTCGGCGCGGCCCTCCCTGGCCTCGGCCTGGGCGGTGACCAGGGCGGCGCGCAGCGCGCCGGCGGTGGTGTGCGCGGCGGTCAGCTCGGCCCGGAGGGCGTCGGCGCCGGCGGCGGTCTCGGCGAGTTCGCGCCGGGCGGCGGTGAGTTCGCGCTCGGCCAGCCGGGCCCGGCCGGCGAATCGGGCGGCGTACGCGGACAGGGCGCCCCACAGCACGACGGCGCCGCCCAGCACACCCGCGACGGCGGGGCGGTGGACGGCGGGGGTGAGGATGACGGCGGTGGCCGCGGCGGCTATGCCGAGCAGGATCCCGGCCGCGGTCCACGCGATGAGGCCGCTGTCGCGTCCCTGGTGTGCTGCGCGAAGGGGGCGCGTGCGAGTTCTCATCTGTCTGATCCTCGGGCGGGCGTCGGCGGCAGAACGGACAGCGCGGCTGGCCGGCGGGCGTCGCCGGGTGCGACGCAAGGGCGTACCACGGGCGCCCACCGGACAGTTGATCAGTACACGCGGTCAGCAGATCATATCCATTCAGCTTTTCGACTCAACGCGCGAGTTGACGGTCAGTTGCACGCACTGACGCTCCGCGCCCGTACCACCCGGTAACCGCGGGGCGGGACAGGCCCGGGACCCGGCGCACCCCTGGTCCGCACGGCGGCCACCCACCGATCAGCCGCCTGTCACCAACCTCATGACCAAGTACACCTAGGCGGCCCTGCCGCCGCTGCTGCCGAGTCCGGCCTCGACGTCCCGGCGCAGGGCCGCGGGGTCGACCCCGTGGGCGGCGAGGACGTCCAGGGCCGGCCCCTCGCCGGCGCGCAGCACGCCCAGCAGCAGGTGGCCGGTGGCGATCTCCTTCTGGTGGAGCCGGATCGCCTCGCGCAGGGCGAGTTCCAGCACCTTCCTCGCCCCGGGCGAGAAGGCCGGCCGCCGGCGCGGGGCCCGCTCGGCGGGCGGGCGGCGCTCCAGCGCGCCCTCGCCGAACGCCGACTCCACCGCCTCGCGGACGGCGGCCAGATCGACGCCGATGGCGGCCAGGGCCGGGCCGTCGACCGTGCCGGCCGCGCGCCTGCCGACGTCGGCCCGGGCGGCGGCGTGGTCCACCCCCGAGCGGGCCAGCAGCACCGCCACCGGGTCCCCGGGGTCGGACAGGATCGCGAGCAGCAGGTGCTCGGCGCCGATCCGGTCGCTGCCGAGCGCCCGGGCCTCGCCCTGCGCCCGGGTGACCGCCTGTCGCGCCGGGCCCGTGAACCTCTCGAACATGGTCAGTGCTCCCCTCTCCCGCCGAACGGCCTCTTCGCATACTTCTTGTGCACCGCCTGCCGGCTGACGCCCAGGCAGGCCGCGATCTCCTGCCAGGACCAGCCCCGGCCGCGGGCGCTGCCCACCTGGAGGTCCTCCAGCCGGTCCGCCAGGTCGCGCAGGGCCCGGACGGCCCGCAGGCCGGTCGCGGGATCACGACTGCTCGCGTCCGCCGCGAGCTGCTTCGTCTCGCTCATGATGTCAACATAGGTTGACACGGCGGAGATGTCAACCTTGGTTGACAGAAGAGGGTGCCGCGGGCCCGGGGGCGGCGGGGGCCGCACCGGTCACACCGACCAGCGCGCCCGGTCGTTCGGGTTCCGCTCCCCCTCCGCCGGCACCCGGCGGCCGCACCGCTTGCCCGAGCGCCGGGCCCGCGCGTACGCCTCCAGCTCCGCCAGCCATCCGGCCCGATCCGCCTCCAGCGCCGCCAGCGCCCGCAGCAGGGCCGCCTCGTCCCGCTGGAACGGCCCGGCCACCCCGGCCAGCCGGTCCAGCGTCCCGTGGAACCCGAACGGGCGGTACAGCTGCACGCAGGACCGCAGCGCCGCCACCCGCACCCGCAGCGGCAGAGCGGGATCCGCCACCCGCCGGGCATGCCACCCGAAACTCATACGTCGGCCACCTCCAGAAGTTGAGCCTGCGTCACTTTCGCTCCATCCGATGACTCGTCAGTAACATGCCAAGGAATCCGCCGGGCGGCCACCCCCGCCCCGCCTCACCCTGCCCTCACCACCTCGAAGGCGAACCCTCCGTATGCGCATACGCACCCGAGTGCTGCCCGCACTCGCCCTGCCGCTGCTGCTCGCCGCCGCCACCGGCTGCTCCTCCTCCGCAGCTCCCGGCCCCGCCGCGGCGGCCCGGCCGACCGCCGACACCGCCGTCGACGCGGCCCCCGGCCCCGCGGCGGACACCGCAGCACCGACCGCGGAGGCCCCGGCCGCCGTCGCGTCCCCCGCGGCCTCGGGCCGGCCCGCCGCCCGGCCGGCCGGCTCGCACGGCGTCCGCCTGGTCGCCTACGACCGGGGCACCGGAAAGGCCGTCCTGGACACCCCGACCGCACCCGGCGGGGGCACCGGCGGCACCGCCGGGCCGGACCCCGACGCCGTCCGGCCCGGCCGGCTGATCGCCAGCCCGCCGACCCCGGCCGCGCCGCGCGGCGCCCTGGTCGCCGTGACCGGCGTGCAGAAGACCGGCAACGGCCGGGTCGAGGTCACCACCCGGCCCGCCGAGGTCTCCGAACTCCTCGGCGCCACCACCGCCGAACTGCACAGCGCGGTCGACCCGCACGCGATCAGCGTCCAGCCGCTGGTCAAGGACCTCAAGGTGGCCTTCGCCACCCGGCCCGGCGGCGGCACCGGCAGCGCCTCCGCCCGGCTCGTCCTCGCCGCGCACACCAGTGTGCCGCTGCCCGGCCGGGCCGCCGCCGACCTCTCCGCGGACGTCGAGCTCGACCCCGCCGTGGACTTCTCCTACGACGGCACCCGCCTGCTCAAGGGCGGCCCGGAGCAGGCCCGGGTGGGCTTCGCGCTCGGCGCCCACGCCGACTGGAAGGTCAGCGCCGCACTCACCGCCTCCGCCACCCCGCTGCGGGTGCCGATCGCCAAGCTCAGCGCCAGCCCCGTGCTGACCGTCGCCGGCTTCCCGGTCGTCGTCAACCTCGACCTCACCTGCTACCTGACGGTCGGCGCCGACGGCACCGTCACCGTCGACACCGAGCAGGACCTGGACGGCCGCTGGGCGGTGCACGCCGACTATCACCGCGGCCAGGGCTGGGCCTCCACGGCCGACCCGGGAACCACCACGGTCGGCCCGGTCCGGGCCAGGCTCGCCGGCAACGCCACCCTGCGCACCGGGCTGAGCGCCGAGGCCTCGGTCGGCCTCTACGACACCGTCGGGGTCGGCGCCACCGTCGCGCCGTACCTGAGCAGCCGGGTGGCCGGCGCCGTCACCGCCGACACCTCCGGCAAGCCCCCGCACATCGAGGGCAGTTGGTCGAACACCGCCGGCCTGGACATCGACGGGAAGGTCTTCGCCCGGATCAGCGTCCTCGGCACCCCGCTGTTCTCCAAGGACCTCCCGCTGCCCGGCTACCACCGCGAGTGGCCGCTGCCCTCCGTCGGCGCCACCCGCTGACCCGCCGCCGTCGCAGGGCCCGGGCCGGCCACCGGGCGGGTCCGGAACGCGGCAGAGGGGACCACCCGGTGGGTGGTCCCCTCTGCCGTCGTTGCGTCAGCGGGCCCGGCGGCGGGCGCTCAGCGGTGCGGCGCGCCCGTTCCGCCCGGTGTCAGCTGCAGCCGCTGGTCGAGCCGCAGCCCTCGCAGAGGTAGCAGCTGCCGGCGCGGCGCATCTTGGTGCCGCAGGAGAAGCAGAGCGGCGCGTCCGCGTTCAGGCCCAGCTGGATCTCCACCAGTTCGGTGGAGTTGTGGGCCTGGGCCGGGGCGGCCTGCGGCTTCGCCGGGGCGGGCTCGGCGGCCCTGGGGGCGGCCAGCGGCGCGGACTGGGCGAGGCCCTCCACGTCGACGTCCTCCTCGACGGGCTCGTACGAGCCGGTCTCCAGGTGCCGGGTGCGCTCCTCCACCGAGTGGATGCCGAGCGCCGAACGGGTCTCGAACGGCAGGAAGTCCAGCGCCAGGCGGCGGAAGATGTAGTCGACGATCGACTGCGCCATCCGCACGTCCGGGTCGTCGGTCAGACCGGCCGGCTCGAAGCGCATGTTGGTGAACTTCGAGACGTAGGTCTCCAGCGGCACGCCGTACTGCAGGCCGACCGAGACGGCGATGGAGAAGGCGTCCATCATGCCCGCGAGGGTCGAGCCCTGCTTGGACATCTTCAGGAAGACCTCGCCCAGGCCGTCGTCCGGGTAGGAGTTGGCCGTCATGTAGCCCTCGGCGCCGCCGACCGTGAAGGAGGTGGTGATGCCGGGGCGCCCCTTGGGCAGGCGCTTGCGGACGGGGCGGTACTCGACGACCTTCTCGACCGCGGCGGGGGCCTCGGCGGCCTTCTCCCCGGCGGCCGGGGTCTTGGTCTTGGCCGAGAGCGGCTGGCCGACCTTGCAGTTGTCGCGGTAGATCGCGAGCGCCTTGACGCCGAGCTTCCACGCCTGGAAGTAGATCTCCTCGACCTCTTCGACGGTGGCGTTCTCCGGCATGTTGACCGTCTTGGAGATGGCGCCGGAGATCCACGGCTGGATCGCCGACATCATCCGCACGTGGCCCATCGGCGAGATGGAGCGCTCGCCCATCGCGCAGTCGAAGACCTCGTAGTGGGCGGCCTTCAGGCCGGGCGCGTCCAGCACGTTGCCGTGCTCGGCGATGTGGGCGACGATCGCCTCGATCTGCTCGTCCTGGTAGCCGAGGCGCTTCAGGGCGCGCGGCACCGTGCCGTTGACGATCTGCATGGAGCCGCCGCCGACGAGCTTCTTGAACTTGACCAGGGCCAGGTCGGGCTCGACGCCGGTGGTGTCGCAGTCCATCATCAGGCCGATGGTGCCGGTCGGGGCGAGCACGGAGGCCTGCGCGTTGCGGAAGCCGTTCGCGGCGCCGAGGCGGATCACGTCGCCCCAGGTCTCGGTGGCGGCGGCCCACACCGGGGCGTCGAGGTCGTCGACCGCGACGGCGGCGGCGTTGGCGTCCGCGTGCTGCTGCATGACCCGGCGGTGGGCGGCGGCGTTGCGGGCGTAGCCGTCGTACGGGCCGACCACGCCGGCGAGCTCGGCGCCGCGGCGGTAGGCGGTGCCGGTCATCAGCGAGGTGATGGCGCCGGCCAGGGCCCGGCCGCCCTCGGAGTCGTACGCGTGGCCGGTCGCCATCAGCAGGGCACCGAGGTTGGCGTAGCCGATGCCGAGCTGGCGGTAGGCGCGGGTGGTCTCGCCGATCTTCTCGGTCGGGAAGTCGGCGAAGCAGATGGAGATGTCCATCGCGGTGATGACCAGCTCGACGACCTTGGCGAAGGTCTCCGCGTCGAACGAGTCGTCGTCGCGCAGGAACTTCATCAGGTTGAGCGAGGCGAGGTTGCAGCTGGAGTTGTCCAGGTGCATGTACTCGGAGCAGGGGTTGGACGCGTTGATGCGGCCGGACTCCGGGCAGGTGTGCCAGTGGTTGATGGTCGAGTCGTACTGGATGCCGGGGTCGGCGCAGGCCCAGGCGGCCTCGGCCATCTTGCGGAACAGCTTCTTGGCGTCGACGGTCTCGATGACCTCGCCGGTCATCCGGGCGCGCAGGCCGAACTCGGTGCCGTTCTCGACCGCGGTCATGAACTCGTCGGAGACGCGGACCGAGTTGTTGGCGTTCTGGTACTGGACGGAGGTGATGTCGTCGCCGCCCAGGTCCATGTCGAACCCGGCGTCGCGCAGGGCGCGGATCTTCTCCTCCTCCTTCACCTTGGTCTCGATGAAGGCCTCGACGTCCGGGTGGTCGACGTCCAGCACGACCATCTTGGCCGCCCGGCGGGTCGCGCCGCCGGACTTGATGGTGCCGGCCGAGGCGTCGGCGCCGCGCATGAAGGAGACCGGGCCGGAGGCGTTGCCGCCGGAGGAGAGCAGCTCCTTGGAGGAGCGGATGCGGGAGAGGTTCAGGCCGGCGCCGGAGCCGCCCTTGAAGATCATGCCCTCTTCCTTGTACCAGTCGAGGATCGACTCCATGGAGTCGTCGACGGCCAGGATGAAGCAGGCGGAGACCTGCTGGGGCTGCTTGGTGCCGACGTTGAACCAGACCGGCGAGTTGAAGCTGAACACCTGGTGGAGGAGGGCGTGGCTCAGCTCGTGCTCGAAGACCTCGGCGTCGTCCGGGGTGGCGAAGTAGCCGTGCTTCTCGCCGGCGGCGCGGTAGGTGAGCACCACGCGGTCGATGATCTGCTTGAGGCTCCACTCGCGCTGCGGGGTGCCGACGGCGCCGCGGAAGTACTTCGAGGTGACGATGTTCACCGCGTTGACCGACCAGAAGTCGGGGAACTCCACACCGCGCTGCTCGAAGTTGATCGAGCCGTCGCGCCAGTTGGTCATGACGACGTCGCGGCGCTCCCAGGTGACCTGGTCGTAGGGGTGGACGCCAGGGGTGGTGTAGATGCGCGAGATCCGCAGGCCGCCCTCGGGGGCCTTGCCGGCCGCCTTGGTCGCCTTGCCGGACTTCGACCCGCGTGCGGAACCGCTCGTCGTGTCTGTCACTGCTTCTCCTCCTCCTGGGCCAACGCCCTGGACGGCCCGATGCTTCCGGGACGCCCGGTGGTTCTTCTCCTGGTGTGCGGGCAGGCGGGGACGCCGACCGTTTTCGCACGATGTGTTGTGTTCTGCACCCGTGGTGAGGGCGCGCGCCGGCCGCGGGCGGCCGGGTCGAGCTCGGGCCGCTAGGGAGCGGCCGCGGCGGCGGGCACGGCGGGGGCGCCCTCCGCGGTGAAGGGCTGCTGGGCGCGGAGTTCCGCGATGGCAGCCTCGAAGTCCTCCAGGCCGTCGAAGGCCCGGTACACGGATGCGAACCGCAGGTACGCGACGACGTCCAGCTCCTTGAGCGGGCCCAGTATGGCCAGGCCGACGTCATGGGTGGACAGCTCGGCGCTGCCGGAGGCACGCACGCACTCCTCGACGCGCTGGCCGAGCTGGGCGAGCGCGTCCTCGGTGACCGGCCGGCCCTGGCAGGCCTTGCGGACGCCGGAGATCACCTTCTCGCGGGAGAAGGGCTCGGTGACGCCGCTGCGCTTGATCACCATCAGGGTCGCGGTCTCCACCGTGGTGAAACGGCGGCCGCAGTCGGGGCACTGGCGGCGGCGGCGGATCGAGCTGCCGTCGTCGCTGGCCCGACTGTCCACGACTCGGCTGTCAGGATGCCGGCAGAAGGGGCAGTGCACCTGAGACTCCCTCCCTGGCGGCGTGACAGCGGACCGGGACACTCTACGCGATGGATGGTGGTCCGGAGCAAGCTCGACCACAACCTGTGGGCCCCGACCGGTGAGACTGGCACAAGATCTAGGCCTCGGGCCGCCGCCACGCCGAAGAACGGCACGGGGGATCGAAATCCCGGGATCGGGTGAATTAGACTGCCCGTGGCTGCCGAAGTCGAACATTTAATCGACACCCGACTCAATGCCCAAGCACGGCCGTACACCCAAAGCCTTGATCGAGTCAGCCGACTGTTAAATAATTCACTCGAACGTGTGTTTGGCGCAACCTTTCGATAGGGGCACCAGTTGAGCTGGGCAAGGGAGAGACGCCTGTCCAAGAGGGGCCGCCGCCATGAACACCGTAGATATGAAGAGCAACTCCATCCCGGTGCAGGAGCGCTCCGCGCGCACCACGGACCAGCAGAGCGTGGACCACAGCATGAGCCGTAGCCAGCCGATCGAGCACGCTGCCGTGCAGGATGCCGTGCTCGGCGCACCCACCCCCGTCCGGGCCATGCCCGGGCGCCCTCCCGGTATCCGCACCGACGAGGCCGGCCTGACCGAGCGCCAGCGCCGCGTCATCGAGGTCATCAGGGACTCGGTCCAGCGCCGGGGTTACCCGCCCTCCATGCGCGAGATCGGCCAGGCCGTCGGGCTCTCCTCCACCTCCTCGGTGGCGCACCAGCTGATGGCGCTGGAGCGCAAGGGCTTCCTGCGGCGCGACCCGCACCGCCCGCGCGCGTACGAGGTGCGCGGCGGCGAGGTCGCCCGCCCCAACACCGCCGAGACCGCGGGCCGCCCGTCCACCTCGTACGTGCCGCTGGTCGGCCGGATCGCGGCCGGCGGCCCGATCCTCGCCGAGCAGACCGTGGAGGACGTCTTCCCGCTGCCCCGTCAGCTGGTCGGCGAGGGCGAGCTCTTCGCGCTCACCGTCCGCGGCGACTCGATGATCGAGGCCGCCATCTGCGACGGCGACTGGGTGACCGTCCGCCGCCAGCCGGTCGCCGAGAACGGCGACATCGTGGCCGCGATGATCGACGGCGAGGCCACCGTCAAGCGCCTCAAGCGCGAGGACGGCAAGATCTGGCTGATGCCGCACAACCCGGCGTACGACCCGATCCCGGGCGACAACGCCACCATCCTCGGCAAGGTCGTGGCAGTGCTCCGCCGGCTCTGAGCGGTCGGCCGTGAGGGGTGGGTGCCCGGTCCGTGGAC
>NZ_JBHWBW010000052.1:9628-26891 GCF_042735675.1 Kitasatospora sp. NPDC059571 | reverse complement strand
CGCGTTTTTGTCACAACGCCACCGGGCGCGGGTGCCGGGGGCGGGGGCGGGGGCTCGATGGGGGCCCGCGGGTGGGGGGGGGGGCGGGGCGGGGGGTGCGCCCGGCCCGGGCGGGCTCAGGCGTGCTCGATGACCACGCCGCGCTTGTACAGGGCGGCGTCGCCGGTCAGGGAGTCGCTGGGGACGCCGTAGTCGCCGACCCACGACCAGGAGGTCGAGATGACCTGCTGGAGGCGGTCCTGCGGCGGGCGGACGATCAGCGCGACGTCGGTGCCGGGGGCGGCCTCGACCATGCGGATGTCCGGCTCGTCCTCGACGCCGGTGCCGGCCAGGAGCGTGCCGATGCCCTCGAACGGAGCCGCGGCGAGGGCGGACGCGCCGAGGACGATCGGCCGGTGGACGGTGACGTTGCCCGAGGAGCCGCCGAGGACGGTCGGGCTCTCGGTGTTGCGGACCCAGTCGATGCCGGCGAACCGGCCGATGGACAGGTCGCGGTAGATCGGCGAGTCGACGCGGCCCTGAAGGGCCTGCTTGAAGTCGCTGTCGCCGAACAGCTCCGCCTCGGTGTCAGCGTCGATGTGGGCGGTGTAGTAGCCGCCCATGGCCGGCACGTTCATCTTGCGCAGGCGGGCGACCGCGGAGCGGAAGTGCGCGAACGTCACGGTGTTCGAGCCGGTGAGGTCGTAGGCGGTGTTACCGGCCGGGCGGATGGTCACCGGGGCGTTCGCCGCGATGACGGCGTCGCCGACGACGTCGGCGCGGGCGGTGCCCAGGGTGAGGGTGTTGGTGCCCGTGTTGACGCCGGTCACCGTGTTCGCGACGCCGGCGATGGTGACGTTGAGCGGGTTCGCACCCGAGACGGGGGTCGGGACGCCGTTCACCATCACGTTGGCGAAGCCGGCGACCGACTGCACGACCAGCGAGGTGTCCGAGCCGCCCGCGGTGGTGCACCAGGTCCGGCCGCCCGCGTACGCGCCGTAGAGCTTGTTCCGGGCGATCTGGTTGAGGGACTGGCCGGCGTTGATGCCCAGGCGCGCGACGTCGTTGAGGAACTTGTTCGCCAGCGTCATGGCGCTGTACAGCATGTTCGTGTCCACGGCGAGGCCGTACTGGTCCATGGTGACGGACCACTGCTCGATGTTGTAGGTCGCCGGCGAGGTATCCGAGCCGGTGATCGGCGTGGTCGACGGGGCGAGCAGGCCGTTGCGGGTCATCGTCTTGGTGTCGCCGAGGCCGCCCTGCCACGGCTCGGAGTCGGCGATCTGCGGGTACAGGAACGCCGGAATGAGTGCCTCGCGGAAGGTGCGCTCCAGCATGCCGTTCTGCATGATCGCCTGGATCGCGGCGGGCAGCTGCGGGCGAACAGCGTGCCGGGAGAGGTCGAACCAACCGCGGGCCGCGGTCAGGGTGCGGGTCATGGCTACTCCTGGGTGATCTCGACGGACAGGCTGTCCGGGTACTGCTCGGCGATCATCTGGAGGCCGAGCAAGGCGGTTTGTGTGATGGCGCTGGCGGCCGCGCAGACCCGCCCGCCCTCGGCGTGCTCCTCATGGCCGGTCACCTCGATCGAGGTGCGGCCGTCGCCGAGCAGGGCCCGGACCCGGATCACCGGTGCAGGCGCACGCCCATGCGGGCGAGCTCGGCATCGAAGGTGGCGCGGTCGGCGGTGCGGTAGTCGGTCGGCGGCGCCGGCGGGCGGGCGCCCTGCCCGGGGTCGGGCCGGGGACCGCGCGGGCCGTCGGCCGGGCGGGCCAGGTGCGGCTTGTTCTTGAGGAGGTCGGCGAGGTCGGTGGCGATCTTGGCGGTGTCGATCTCGCCGGCCGCATCCGCGTAGGAGGACAGGTCGAGGAACGCGGCAGCGTCCGTCGGGTCGGCGAAGCCCTCGGCGGCGAGCGCCTTGACCTCGGCGCGCACCGCGCGGGCGGTGGCGGCCTGGGCCTGCTTCTGCGCGGCCTCGCTGGCAGCGGTCGCGCGCTCCAGGTCGGTCTTGTCGCGGTCCTCGAACGCGGCGACCTTGGCGGCGAGCTCGTCCGCGCGCTGCTTCTCGGCGGCGGCCAGGCGCTTGGCCTCGGCGCGTTCGGCCTTCATCCGGTCCAGGGCCTGCTTGCCCTTGTCGCCGAGGCCGTCCCCGTCGTCCGGCTTGCCCGGGTCGGGGTCGCCGCCCTGCGGGGCGGGTGGATCGGTCGGCTCGTCGTGGCGGGCGAGGTCGAACCAGGTGGGACGGTTGTGCATCGGTGTCTCCCGTTGCGGAAGTTGGGGCCGGCCGTTGCGGCGGGCCCGGTCAGTAGAGGTAGCCGTACCGGTGCAGGAGGCGGATCGCCTCGTCCCGGTCGGATGCCAGCTGGTAGATCGCCTCCGGCATCAGCCGGGCCCGGGCGGGGGCCCGGCCCTCGGCCTCCAGCCGCTTGAGGCGCTTGTAGGCGAGGCCGCGTTTGGTCATGCCTTCGTGCGTCGCGAGCAGGCGGCGGCCGCCGGAGCCGGAGGTGATGGTGTACATGCCGCGGCGGGCGTTGACGACCTGTCCGATGTCCGCGCCGTCCCGGATCGCCCGGGCGCCAGCGATGGTGAAGACGCGGTCCTGCTCGGCCCGGGAGAGGCTGCGGAAGTAGTCGCCCGGGTCCATGGCCGGGTGGCCGTGCCGGTAGCGGGTGACGGGCATGTGGACGCAGTCGCAGTGCGGGTGCCGCTGGAAGCCCTTGTTCCAGCCGTACTCCTTACCCGCGAGGACGACGCAGCGCGCGCACGACGGCGGGGACAGTACCCGGATGTAGCCGCGCACGGCCCGGTCCGCGGTGATCGAGGTGCCGGCCGCGGCCCGGCCGGCGTCGGCGACCTCCGAGGTGGCCATCGTCAGGAGCTGCTGCAGCCCGGCCGTCATGGCGTCCTGGTCGGCCAGGCCCGCGCCGATGCCCTGCTTGGTCGTGATGACCGGCAGGTACAGCAGCGTGTCCAGGTCGCGGCCGTCCGCGGCGATGCCGGCGAACGCGGCCGTCCGCAGGGTGCCCGCCGGGTCCGGATCGGCGCCCGAGGCGGCCACGACGGCCCGCACGTAGGCGTCCGCCGGTGCTGCGGCGGCCAGCTGCCCGGCCGTGACCGTCGCCAGGACGGCCGGGCCGACGGAGGCGTTCCAGGAGCCGGTGAGGTCGGCCAGCTCCAGGCTCCACCACAGGGCCTGGACGCGGTCGGCGACCCGGCGCCCGATCGTCGCCTGGCGCAGGTAGTAGGCCCGGGCGATGTCCTCGGCGGACGGCACGTCAGCCGCCGGCGGGGACCGGCTCGGGCTCCCCCTCCGGCGGCCCGCTGGGCCCTGGCTTCACGCCGGAGGCCAGCGCCGCGAAGTCGCCGGTCAGGAGCCGCTGCATCGCGTCCTGGGCGGCCTCGTGGTCCTCCTGCTCCATGCGGGCGATCTGCGCCGCGGTGTAGCCGAGGTCCTCGCGGGTCTGCCGCAACGGGGTGATCTTCGCCGTGTATTTCTTGACCGCGGCGTCCGCGGCCTGCGCCATGGTCGGCGTGGACGCGTCCCGCCACACGGTCTCCAGCGATCGGGCCTCCTCCGACCAGTGCCCGTCACGGATCCGCAGGGCCAGGCGCATGACCTGCTCCCACGCTCCGCCCCAGGCCCTCTGGCGACGCTCCGCGCGCTTCACCAGGCGAGCCTCGGCCGACTTGATGCCCTCGGCGGACGCCGGGTTGTCCGAGGAGAAGCCGAGAAAGTGCGGCGGCAGGCCGGCCAGGGAGGCGACCAGCTTGGCGAGCTGGTTGAGCGTCTCGTGGAAGTTCGACAGGGACGCCTCGTCGAACTGGACGACGTCCGCGCCGTCCTCCTTCCGGTTCTTCTCGGTCGCCCACATCCGGCCGATGATCCGTGAGAACGCGGAGACCCGGCGGCCCTGCTCGTCCTGGAAGTCCTCCTCGCCGAAGCCGAACGCGACCCGGCGCGGGGTGGCGTGGTACTCGGCGCTGACCATCATGTCGGTGGCGATCTTGCACGCGGCGTCCGAGAGCGGGATCACGCTCTTGAACTCGCTCTCGCCGCCCGGCCGCTTGAGCCGGGCCCGGTTGGCGATGACCACGACCGGCACGACGCCCAGGCCGTGTTCGTCCCGCCCACGGCCGTCGGCCGGGTCCGGGACCCAGACGCCCTCCTGCTTGATCCACCAACTGGTGGCATCCGGCAGGTAGAGAGTGGCGTGCTCGACCTTGCGGCCCTGCTCGTCCTCCTCGCACCAACGCTTGACGGCCGCCGCGACCTTCCGGCTCCGCGGGTCGAACTCGGCGTAGACGTCCAGCGCCGACTCGACCGTGATGAGCGGGAACCGCCGGTCGTCCCCCGCCCCGGCGATGGCGTAAGCGCGGCGCATCACCAGAGCGTCGAGGTGGCCCTGCTGTGACTGCTCGTCCAGGTCGTTGGCCTGCCAGATCGCCCACAGGTCGGCATCGGCGGACGGCTGATCGGTGTAGCGGAACCCCTCGACGTCCAGGCGCTCCTCTACGCTGTCGGCGACCAGCTGCGGCCAGTTGATGACCACCTGGCGCACCCGCTCGTCCAGCTCGGCCAGCAGCTCGGGCGCCATGTACGACAGGGCCTGCTCGCCCTCGTAGTAGGCGTCGAGCTCCTTGAGATGCCGCAGCTCGGAGTCGTGGCACTTGATCAGGTGGGCGATCCACTCCAGCTCGGTGCGCGCCAACGGGCCACCTCATCTCATGATCAGCATCTTGGACTTGCGCCGGGGCCGGGCCTGGCCGGCGGCAATGGCGTCGCGCCGGGCCTCCCAGGCCAGGCAACCGGCCATGGCGCCGTCGATCTTCCGCGGGGAGTCGTGGCGGTCCTTCTGGATCGTCCACATCGGCTTGCCGTCGTCGTCCCGTACACGGGCGTCGCGCTTCACCGAGTTGGCGATGTGTCGGTACAGCAGGTCGTCACCGTCGTGCTGCAGAGTCCCGTCGGTCTGCGCCGCGCGGTAGCCGCGGAGGGCGAACGCCATCTGGCGGGGCCGGTGGGTGTACCACGGGGTGACGAGCCGCTCGCCCCATCGGCCCTGCCAGGCCGCGACGCGGTCCTCCCAGTACGGCGGGTCCGCGTAGACCCGGATGACCTTCCACTGGTCGAACGCGGCCTCCAGGGCGGCGTCGACCTCGGCGTCCGGGACTTCCCAGTCCTTGGCCTCGTCCTCGCGCACGGGGCACTCCCACGCGCCGAGCACCCACTGGTGCCCGGAGTCGATGTGCGTGCCGACCAGCACGGTGGAGTCCCGCCACTTCGCGCCGTCGAAGCCGACGACGATCAGGTCCTTGGCGGGCGCGACGAAGCCGGTGTCGGCAAGCTCTGTCCACCGGCCGGCGTCGAACGCCCGGGCGGAGGCGGTGCCGGGCTGGTTGAGGAAGTAGCGGCGGGCGTCCGCCGGGTCGGTGTCCGGCTCGCGCATGTCCGCCGCGATGCGCTCCAGGTCCATCCACCCCGCGGCGTCGCCGTAGACGTACTCCAGGGCGGGCAGCAGCTGGGCGTCGTCCATCAGGTCCTCGACGTGCGGGCCCTGCCGGTGGTCGACCAGCAGGCCGCCGTCGCGCACGCGGCCGGCCTTGACCGCCTGCGCGTACTCGTGGGTGGCCTCGGCGACGGACTTCTCGCCGACCGCGTACATGGTGGACGTCTCCAGCGACCACGGCTCCGCCTGGCGGCGCTTCACCAGGTTGCGCCGCACCGTCTTGTGCATCGCCCGCAGCTCGGGCAGCACGTACAGGTGCGTCTCGTCGAAGACGGCGAAGGTCTCTTTGCCGCCGTCCTTCGCGGCGCCGGACGACGTCGATGGGACGATCTCTCCGCCGCCCTCGATGAAGATCCGCGTGGAGGTCTGGGCGTTGCGCCCGAGGTCGATGCCCGGGAACTCGTCCCCGAAGTTCTCGACCAGGTGCTCCAGCATCGCGGTGACGTTGTCGTACGTGTTCCCGGACTGGTTCTCTTCGGTGGCCAGGCACCGGATGAACGGGTAGGTCTGCTCGCGGCCGACCGGCTCCCCGTCGGCGTCCCAGCCGTCGAAGCGGCACGGGCCGAGCGCCTCGAAGCACACCAGTGCACCGGCCAGCTCGCTCTTGGCGCGGCCCTTCGGGCGGGACAGGAACGCCCGGTTCACCTTCCGCCGGCCGGTGACAGGGTCGAGCTGGTAGGCCTTGACGATGAAGGCGGCCATCTCGTCATCGATGACGAGCGGCTGCCCCTGGACATCGCCGGGGCCGTGGCAGAGGTAGTACTCGATCCACTCGACCGCGGCGAAGCCCAGCGAGGCGAACCGCTCCGGCTCAGCCTTCCGCCTGGCCATCGACCACCCGCAGCACCCGGTCCCGCCGGTTGGCTGCCCCCTTGCTCAGTGAGGAGGCGCGGCGGCCCCGGGGGCCCTCGTCGGGCTCGGCGACGGTCCAGCGGAGCCGGGCCCGGTCCGCCGCGGTGCCGCCGATGGCCGCCTCGTTGAGGCGGATCTCGGAGAGCAGCTCCTTCTTCGGCTCGGCCCAGTACTGCTCAACGAGCTGGGCAAGCATGTGCAGCCGCTGCCAGTCCGTGGCCAGGAACATCGCGGCCTGCGGCGAGGACCTCCAGGTCTCGTACCAGGCCAGGGTGCGGCTGTCGTAGTCGTGCCCGCCGGGCAGCGCGGGCGTCGGGCCCTCGGGCCCGGTGGTGGGGAGCACCGCGCCGGCGGCCGGGTCGGCGTTGCGCCGGCGCCGCTGGGACGGATCCTTCGGAACAGGGCCGACACCGGCCATGGGGTCACCTCCGTGTGCCGTTGCGGCACGTCGGTGCCGGGCCGTTGCGGCCCGGCGGGGCACTACGCTGAGTCACTGAAATAGCCGCCGGGGAACCCCCAGACCCGTACACACCGCGAACTACCTCCCCGGCGGTCCCCGTCGGGATGATCAAGGGGGTCACCCCCCAGGGATCCGATCACCCTCCGTGATGGGGGCGCCCTCCGTGATCACCCACCGGCCGAAGGCGTCCGTGCCCAGGCACTGTCCACAGCCTGTGCACACCGCCGTAGGGGTGAGGTCGAGGACCACGGCCGTGATGTCGATCAAGCGGGGGTGCTGGCAGGCCGCCAGGGCCCCGGTCCTGACCTCCGCCAGGGCCCTGAGCTCGGCCTCGGTGGTGATGTGCTCCTCGACCACGCTCAGCCAGCCTTCCGCGCTCCTGCTGGTCCGCTTCGAGATCATCGTCATGAGCGTGCGCCTCGTCTCTGCAGAGGACAGGCCAGGTTGCCCGGGCAGGTGACGTTGTGTCGGCCGAGGCGGCAGGCCAGTCGGCGAGGCAGCGCGAAGGCAGCGTCGCGAGGATCAGCGAGGACGTGAAGGAGCACGCGGGTGACGGACCCAGCCAGCGGGTCGTAGGTGAACCACCACCGGCGAGCGCTCATCCGCTTCGTCTCCCGGATCGGTTGCGTGCGCTCTCGCAGACTTCCTCACAGGTCGGGCAGTCAACGTGGGCCTGCCAGACGGCGGGTGTCTTGGCCAGGGTCCGGATGGTTCGGGCCGGGTCGATGGCCATGTCCCGGTGGACCTTGTCCGGGTCGTCGAGGCTGTAGCTCCTGCCGTCGACCTCAGCGTCCAACGGGAGCGCTTCCTCGCGCTCCGCTTCCGCAGCGTGGTTCTCCGCCCAGACCTCGCAGTCGTGCTCGCTGCCCATGTCCAGAGCGGATGCATCGCAGTCGTTGCACGAGACGTTCCACTCGCCGTCGCCGCTCTCCCAGATGTCGGCTTCGTGGGCCTGCGGGCCTGGATCGGGCGCGGGGGCGGGCACAAGCGACCGGATGGCGTCGGCGACGTCCATGAGGGCCTGGGCCGCGGCCACAGTGGCGGCGACCTGCGCGTAGGCCAGGGAGGGCATGTCCAGGTCGGTCGGTGGCCTGTCGTAGGGCTGGCGGATCCGACGCAGAGCGGCTTCGAGGTTGGCCTGAGAGCTCTCGCGTGGGGTCGGGCTCATCCGTTCCATCCTCCGGGCTGGTGGCGTGCGGTCTCGCTGCTGTGGCAGGACGGGCAGAGTCCGCGGCCGTGGCGTGGGTCGTCGGGGTCGTGGCCGGCCTCGACGAGCTCGCGTCTGCTGAGCGGGTGGTGGTCGGCGTGGAGGCTGGGTGCCTGGCTGCAGAGGACGCAGACGGGGTCTCGGGCGAGGACGCCGGCGCGGAAGCGCTGCTCGTGCGCCCGGCCGTAGCCGCGCTGTCGGGCGGTGCCGCGGCGGGCGTCGGCTTCGCGGCGGTGGTCATCGCACCTGCCGGCCTCGGTGTACTCGGGGCAGCCGGGCACGGTGCAGATGGTGAGTGCTCGACGTCTGGGCACGAGACCTTCCATAGTTGGTTGCGGTTGGCGCACAACGAGGCTCGACGGTCCGATTGTTGGCCGGTGCACTTCTACGCTGGCGGCTTCGTGGGAGGGGTGTCGTGACCGTTGGTGATGTCATCGCGTTCGTGGCTTTGATTGCTGCGATCGTCGGCCTTTGTTGGCTCGATGCAAGGATGGACCGGTGGCAGGAGCTGGTGCGCGGGGCCGAGAAGGCTCTCCGCAAGGCTGCCCGGGATGGCGAGGGGGGCGAGGGGAAATGACTTGGCCCGCGGTCTCCTGATGTGCCGTGCGCCCGCAGAGGGCTGGGATTTGAACCCGCGTCCGCCGATGGTGAGCCGGCTGCTCTGTCCTGGCTGAGCTACCCCGGAGCGGGTCGCACGGCGGTCTGAATGCCGAGAGCCCCCGCGGCGTGCCGCGGGGGCTCTCGTTGACCTCGACCCGCCTGCTTTTGGGCACGCGGATCTGGGAAGATCGTGCGCCCTGGTCAGGGCCTGTGTCAAGCGGCCTTCGCGGCCGCGGCTGCCTTTCTGGCTGCGTCGACGTCGAGGACGCGGAAGGTCGGGTAGCGGGGGCTGCCGCCGCATCGGGTGAGGCGGCCGATGCGGACCCAGTAGCGGATGACGGCAGGGGTGACGCCAGCGGCTTCGGCAGCTTGGGCGGTGGTGAGGTGGCCGGGTGGCAGCGAGAGGTAGCGCACGGGCACCAGTGTGCCCGCCCGGGCGGACGCCGGGGCGGGCACGCGTTCGGGTGGTACTACGGCAGTTGCTCGGGCTGGAGGTCGAAGAACAGGACGAGGACTCCGTCGGCGCCGAACCGCTCGGCCATGTGGTTGTAGATCATGGTGTAGGCGTCGCGGCGGCTACTGCCAGGGGTGAGGTCGAGGATGCCTTCGGCGCTGGCCTGTCGGCCTTGGTGGGCGGCGGTGATGATCCAGTGGTAGCGGGTGGTGTCGGTCATGGCGGGCTCCTCAGCTGTCGGTCTTGGTCCACTGGACGATGGTTCGGTGGGGGTTGCCGTCGGGGTCGGGGAGGGTGATGAACCCCTCTCCACCGCCGGTCTCGATCCGTTGTTGGTGTTGTTGTTGCTGGCTCTGACCTGCGGCAACAACACCTGAGAGGGGCTGCCGAGAGGGGTCGGGGAGCGGGGGGAGGTCGCGCCGGTAGATGCCGGTGGAGGAGCCGCGGCCCTTCACGCGGACGGCGGCGATGGTGATGCCGGCGGCGGCGCACATCTCGCGGACGGGCCCGGTGGCGGCCGGGTCGCCGTGGAGGTGCTGGGCGATCTGGGCGAGGTGGAGGCGGTCGTCGCGGCCGGGCATGAGCTGGTGGAGCTGGGCGAGGAACTCGCCGGCTGCGGTGGCGGCCTGGTCCTCCTCGGTGGCCGCCGGATCCTGCTCGTCCTCGGTGGGCGCCCCCGGGCCGCCGGCGCGCCAAGCGGCCCAGCACCAGGCTCCGGCGGCGGCCGGGACGAGGAGCGGCTGCTGGTGGGCGGCGCCGAGGAGTTCGGGGCCGCCCTTCCAGGCGAGCACTCCCCCGACGATGGCCGTGCCGACGCTGCTGGTGGCGCGCCGGCCGAGGCGGCGGGCCACCTCGGCCGAGCCCTTGCTGAGCCGCTCGGCGGCCCGGCGCTGGATCGTCACCTGCCGACGCTCGTCTGGGTGAGGGTGCTGCCGGTCTGGTCGGCGGTGGACTTCACGGTGGTGAAGAGGTCGCCGATGATTCCGGAGCCGCCGGCGAGGCAGATGGTCATGACGACGGCGACGAGGGCGGTCTTCTTCTCGTCGTTGCTGAGCTTGCCGGTCTTCCACTTGGTGATGAGGACGGTGGCGAGGATGAGGCCGATGATGAGGGCGCCGCCCATGGCGCCGTTGACCTGGAGGCCGGGGGCCTGTTCGGGGGCGGCGAGCTGGTGGCGGGCGGCGGTGTCGATGGCGGTGGCGAGCTGCTGGTTCATGGCGGGGCCTTTCAGCCGAGGAGGTACGGGAGCAGGAGGAGGACCGCGACGGCGAGGCCGAGCCACTGCAGGCGCTGGAGGAGCCAGCGGCGGGCGTTCTTGGGGAGGCAGATCAGGAGGAGCAGGAGCGCGAACGGCCAGACGTGCGGGCCGGGCTCGTAAGGCGGCATGGCGGTCAGCTCCAGTTGATGATCAGGACGATGCAGGTGACCCAGAGGGCGGTGATGCCGGCGAAGCGGAGCGTCTGGCGGACCGGGTGGTCGGCGACGCGGTAGAGGCCGGCGAAGGCGAGGGCGGCGGTGCACGCGAGGAAGGCGGGAAGCATCGGGTGTCCCTTCAACCGGCGGCGCGGGCGACGAGGCGGCGGACGGTTTCGCGCTTCACGTCGGGTCCGTGGACGCGTCGGACAGCGGACAGGACAGCGTCGACGTCCTGTCCGATAACCCGGACAGCGGCCCGGACGGTGTCCGTGATGGTGTCGTCGGGGGCGTGCGGGGCGAGTGCGAGCACGGTGCCTGGCCTGCTGTCCTGGCTGTCCGGGTGCTGTCCGGACAGCGGGCGGACAGCGGGCGACGGGCGTGCGGACAGCGGCCGGACAGCGGCCGCGGCGGTGTCGATGCCGATCCGGGCGGGCTGCCTGTCGATGTCCTCGGCGGGCGCGTCGGGGGTGGCTTCGAGCGAGGACCGGACAGCGGTCCGGACAGGGCCGGACACCCGGACAGGCTGTCCGGACGGCTTGTCCGGGTCCGGGTGAGGCTGTCCGGCGGCCGCGGTGCTGGTGGTGCCGTAGGCCTCGCGGTAGGCGGCGAGGTGTCCGCGGGAGCGCTCGAGCTGGCGCTCGACGACCGCGAGGGCGAGCTCGGCGCCAGCGGCGGCCTGGCGGCGGGCGACGTACTGCTGCGCGATCGGAGAGAGCGGCTTGGCAGTGTGCCGGATGGCGAGAGTCCAGACGCCCTTGGCGATCAGGGAGACGGCGGCGCCGATGATGCCGACGGCGATGCCCCGCTTGCCGCCGGTGACGGTGACGGCCTCGGCGGCGATGGCGGCCATGGAGATGCCGAGGGCGACGAAGCCTGCGATCCGCGGGGCTTTGGCCTTGCGGGGGTCGTGGCGGGCGAGCCACTCGAGGGCCATGCAGATGATCCACGCGGTGTCGAACAGGGCGGCGACGCCGTACGCGATGACGGCGGCGACGCCGGAGAGGGCGAGCAGGCCTCCGATGCTGGCGGTGGACCAGGTGACGGCGAGGGTGAGGAGGAGGCCGGTGCCGACGGCGACGCCGGCGAGGACGGCGCGGTCCCAGTCGCGGGGGACGGTGACGGTGTACTCCTCCTCGACGAGCTCGACGGGAGCGCCCGGGTACGGGGCGAACGGGGTGAGGCGGGTGCGCGTGACGTTGCGCGTGAGCAGGCTCATGGGTGTGTGTGCTCCGGGTGTGGTGGCCCGGGCCGAGGGCAGGTCTTCACCTCGGCCCGGGCGGTCGGGGATCAGACCTGCGGGGTGATCTGCATGCCGGTGCGGTCGGCCCAGCTGCGGGCGGTGCGCTCGTCGCAGGCGTCGCGGTGGGTGTCGAAGTCGACGTAGCCGTAGGCCTCGTAGACGACAGGGCCGAAGGTGACGGCGGCGGACAGGTTGCCCTCGGCGTCGGCGGTGGTCTCCAGGCCGTGCTCGTTGGCGAAGTCGATGACGGCCTGGTTGGTGTGCAGCGGGAGCAGGAACCGGGGGGCGTGCGGCGCGTCGACCTGCGGGTTGGCGTCGAGCCAGTCGGCGAAGTCGCGGATGGCGTTGGTGAGGCGGGCGCGAGCGGACATGGGTGTCCCCTTCAGGGTGCGCGGGTTGGTGGCCCGGGCCGACGGTCGGTGTGTTCACGTCGGCCCGGGCGGTGGTGCGGCGGTGACCACGGCGCTGGGGCGCTGGCACTTCCGCCGAGTGGGTGGGGCTAGCGGCCGGTCGGGGCCTGGTCGGGCTCGGGGCTGTCGCCGGTGACGACGTGGTTGCCGGTGTGCGGCTCGTACGTGGTCTCGACGTTCGTGTAGCCGAGCGCGCGGGCCTCGTCGGCGATCGCGGCGATGCGTGCCGGCGCGCCGGGGGCGCTGTGGTGCAGCACGGTGATGGTGGCCATCAGGCTTCTGCCCGCTTCTGCGGGACGGGCCGGGGCCGGCCGACGGTGGCGGCGGGGCCACGCCAGGGCGCGAAGGGCACGGGCCCGTCGGTGTCCTGCCGGTAGTCGTCACGGCAGAGGTCGGGCATCGTGATCTGGGGCGCGCCGGGCGCGCTAAGGTTCTGCGTGTCCATGGGAGGTGCAATCTCCTGTGGTCGAGGGGTCCGGCCGGCGGTGAAGCCGCGGGTGTTCCAGCACTCGCGGGTGGAGCCGGTCGGGCCCTGTTCTATGTGGTTTTGATCTTCGGCCGGTGCTTCTTGATGGCCTTGTCGATGGCCTGCCAGGAGCGGCCGAGATCCTTGGCGACTGCGTAGACGCTTCCGAGCTCGGCAACTCCCGCGGCCAGGGCCGCTGATCGGCGTTGCGAGCTGGCGACGACCTGTTGGCTGAGCTGTTCCAGCAGCTCTTCCTCGGCCGCCACCTGCTCACGCCAGGTGGGCGTTTCCATCCCCTTCAGAATATCTAACCCGGGGCTAGATATCAAGAGTGATGGACCATCAGGCAGCCTTCTCTGCGGCCAAGTCCAGCCAGCTGGACGCCGGATACTCCGTCAGACACCACCGGCAGACCACCGGCCGCCCGGGCTTGGCCAGGAGCACGGCGCCGCACGCCTCGCCCTCGCTGATCTCCTTGGTGCAGGTGCCGGCGCGAAGCGGCCGCTCCCGCGGGGCGACGATCGACCGGGCGGCGCCGTGCATCTGCCGCACCGCGGCCGAGAAGTCGCCGGCCTGCGGCCAGTCCCGGTGGATGTACCAGAGCATGTCCTGCAGGCCCTGAACGGCCCGGCGCAGCCGTCCCGGGTAGTCGCCGAACGGGGCGGGCCAGCGGATCTCGGCGGCCTGGCACAGCTCGAAGCGCCACTCCTCCAGCGCGGTGACGATGCCGCCGGGGCCGACCAGGTCGAGGGCACCCTCGTGGACCGGCAGCGGCGCGTCCGGGGCCGGACTGCCGGTGCCGACGCCGCCGATGCTGCCCGTGGTCTGGGAGGACGGCCGCAGGTACGCGCCGAGCGCCCCGTAAAGGGCCGGCAGGTCGGCCAGCTGCTGGCCGAGGCGGCCGGTGCAGGGCTCGCAGAGGTACTCGCCGTTGGTTTCCTGCTCGCAGGACAGGCAGTGCACGGTGCTCTCCAGGGTCAGGCGGTCGGGGCGTTGGTGCGGCGTGCGCGCATGCGGGCGAGGATCTGCGCGTCGGTCGGCGGCTCGTACGCGTGCCAGCCCACCCCGGGCTTCCATCGGCGCCAGTGCTCGCGCTCGGGGATGCCGCAGTGCCGGCAGGCGGACGGAGTGGCGGTCATGGCCACCGGTCCCCGGACACGGCGGCGGGGCGGATGCGGCGGAGGATCTGGATCATCAGCAGGACGCCGTCCGGGGTGTTCGGGTCGCCCTGGGCGGCGGCCTCGAACTCCTCGATCTCGTCGTCGATGGCGGCGATCTGCTGCCGGGCCAGCTCCAGTTCGGTGCGGAGGCGTTCGGCCTCGTCCTTGGCAGCGGCCAGCTTGCAGGCCCAGCACCAGTCCGCGCACGGCTGCATCTCGACCGCCCCGTCCTGGGCGATCACTCCGAACTGCATGTGCGTTTCCGGGATGCGTTCTGCCATGCCGCGGAGGAGGTCACGCTCGGCGGTGAGCCGGCGGATCTCGGCGTCGCGCTCGTCGAGGTCGGGCTGCACGATCGCCAGGACGGTGCTGGCGCGGTGCTCGCGCCATGCCTCCATGTTGGCCTTCACCGTGGTGCCGCAGTTGCAGATGACGGTCCCGTCGCCGTTCGAGATGTTGGCCGAGTGGCCGCCGATGGCGGCGGCGATGCGCTCGGCGAGGGGCTGGGGCTGGGGCTGCTGGGTCATCGGTCAGTCCTTCGCGGTGGCGAGGTGGGCGACGATCTCCTCATCGCTGGCGTTGTCGAACGCGTCGTTCCAGTCGACGTAGTCGTCGTTGGCGCGGGCTTCGTCGTAGCGCTGCCAGCAGCTGGTGCAGAGCAGCTTGGGGACGTGGCCCCAGTTGGGCTTGGCGGGGTGGACGACGCGGCGCTGCTGGCAGCGGCCGCAGGTCCCTTCTGCGGGCGTTGGCTGGGTGGTCATGGCGGGTCCTCGGCTGGTCGGGATGGTGGCGGGCGGTCAGGGCCTGCGGCGTGCCGCGTCGTCGTTGAGGACGGCGCGTGCGAGGCGCATCAGGAAGCCGGCGCGGGTGTCCTCCTCCACGCCGTCGGCGAACGCGAGGTACAGGCGGACGAACGGCGTGCCGTCGGCGTCGAGGGTGAATCCACCGTCGTAGGGCTGGAGGCCGGCCCGGTCCATGTCGGCGGCCCAGTCGCCGAGCGCGGTGGCGGCGGCCGGGGCGGGCTCTTGGCGGGCCGGGCCTGTGCGGGCGTCGAGCAGGATGTCCCGGGCCCGGTCGAGGCCTTCGGCGGTCCGCCGGCCGGCGTCGTTGTAGACGGCGGCGCGCTGGGCGAGGACCAGCTCGGCGGCCTCGGTGAGCACCTGGTCTCGGTAGGCGTCGAGGAGCTCGTCGGGTGTGGTGCCTTCGTTGCAGCACTCGGCGAAGCTGATGACGTGGAGCAGCGTCTCGCGGATGGCGGGAGCGGCCATGACGAGGACCTGGTCGCGGCGGGCGGCGAGTTGCTCGCGCAGACGGCCGACCTCGGCTTCGAGGTCGCGGACGGCCTGCGCCTCGGCCTTGATGGCGCGCTCGGCGGCGGTGACCGTGATGGCGATCTCGGCGCGGGCCTCGTCGAGTTCGGGTTGCACCAGGGCCTCGAGGGCCGCGGCCAGGGCTGACACGTCGCCCGCGCAGAGGGCGCAGGAGCTGTCGTAGCGGTGGCCGGCGCCGGGTCCGTCGCCGAGGTGCCGGTTCACGGCTTCCGGGAAGAGGCCGTCGCGGGCGTCGACGTGGCCCGCGCGGGCCGTGGTGCGGAGGGCGTGCTCGATGCGCTCGGCGAGGGTCTGGGGCTGCTGCATGGCGGTGTCCTTCGGGGGTGTCAGGCGGCATGTGGCTGGGTGAGCCAGGCGTCGAGGCGGCTGGGGTGGCTGCCGCCGGCGGGTCGGGTGCCGCGGCCGGTGCGGCACGCGGCGCCGGCCTTGGCGAGGCAGTTGGGCGCGGGGCACGGGATGGCCCATTCGGCGGGTGCCTGACGGCGGAGGCCGGCGGGCCTGGGGGCGCCCATCAGGCGGCCCGGGAGGCGTCGATGCGGGCAACGTGGGGCCCGCGCGGCTTCTTGCCCGGGGTCTTGCACCGGCGGCCGACCGCGGCATGGCATGTGTCGCAGCGGACGCCGAGGACCCCGGGACGGCGGACCTTGTCGAGCTCGCCGGGCAGCGCCTGGCCGACGCCAGCGGCGATCGCCAGGACCGGGCGGGCGGTGAGCTGTTCGCCACGGGCCGCACGGGAGCGCTGGTCGCGCACGGCCGCGAGGTAGGCGGGGACGTCGTCCGGGTCGGCGTCGGGGACCGCGGCGTACTGGCCGGGGCCCTGGAGGTCGCGGTCGACGTCCTGCCGGTGGGCGCGGACGGCGGCGACGATCTCGGCCGGAGACACGAACGGGCTCTCGGCGGCGCAGGCGGCGATCGCCGCGCGCACCTCGCGGGCGTCGTACTGGCCGAGGACGTCGTACCAGGCTTCGGGGGTGTACTCGTCGAACTTCTGCTGGGGGAACATCGCCCGGACGTACCGGAAGAGAACGACCCATTCCTGCCGGATCATGAAATCTCCTTGCGCTGTGCGTCGCTGGCCTGGGCACGGGCCATGGCCCGGTCGAACCAGCTGTCGGTCTCCTGCTGCTGCCGGGACGGCTGTGCGGGCGCGGCTCGCAGGGCGGGGAGGCCGGCACCGGGCTGGGGCATGTCGGGGAGGTCGGACCAGATGCGGGTGAGGTAGCGCGCGGTCTGCGGCGGGTCGGCGGGGTTCCAGCGGCGTCGGGCGAATTCGACGAGGGCGTCGGTGCCGCAGCGCTTGATGTGGGCGTGGACGGCGAACCATTCGGTTTCGCCGAGGCGCCAGCCGACGACCATGCCGGCGGCGGTCATCTGCTCGACCAGGTCGCGGGCGAAGTCGGGGACGTGGGGTCCGGCTGCCTTGCTAGCTGGCTTCTCCGTAGGAGAAGCCTGGGACGGGACGGGGCGGGCTGGGACGGGGGCAGCGTCTCCGCAGTGAGCGTGAGGTGCTCGCGTAGACGCGTCTACATTGGCTTCGGCGGCGTCGTTGACGTGCTCGTTCTCGTCCGGGCCGTCCTGAGTTTGCTCCGACTCGGCCTGCCAACTCGATGCCAACTCGTCGTCAAATCGATTCGAGTTTCGCTCCGAATTCGCGTCAACTTGATGCGAGTTGCGTTCCGAATTCGCGTCGGACGCGTCCCTCCGGCGTCCGTCGCGCCACCGCTTCTGGCGCTCGTTCTTGGCCGCGCGGGCCGCGGCGACCGACTCCTTGGACGGGTTGTAGCCGAGGTACTCGTGGATCAGGAACGCGTCTGCAGGAATGCTGGGGTGCCAGCTCCGGCAGGGCTCGCAGTCGTGCTTGGCGTCGTGCCACAGGCCAGCGTCGATGAGGGCCTTGATCATGCGGGGCGTGCCGTACTGCCGGGCGACCGCCCGTGGGACGATCCCCTCGGTGGTCTGCTGTGCCGCCCAGGATCCGCAGCGGACGTAGAGCCCGACCGCCGCGGTGCCCGCTGCGTACACCTTCGGGTGGCAGTGGAACCCGTCGTCGATCTTGAACCACGGCATGTGCGGCTTCTCTCGGTTGGTGAGGGCTGGTCCGGGGGGGGCGGGGGGGGGGGTCGCGCGCCCCGCCGCCCGCCCCGCCGCGGGCGGGGAAGAAATCACAACCACCAACACCCG
>NZ_JBHWBW010000052.1:0-9618 GCF_042735675.1 Kitasatospora sp. NPDC059571 | reverse complement strand
GGCTTGTGCGGGTTCTCTCGTTTGGTGCGGCCTGGTCGCCCGCGGCGGAGGTGTGGTCACCCCGCCGCGGGCCGTACAGAGGGCGGGTCAGCAGAACTGGGCGCGCGCCGGGAACCTCACCGGGCCACCGCCCGGGTGAGCGGCCCGTACAGGGCGACGACCTCCACCAGCGGCACCCGGTCGTCCGGAACGGTGTCGATGCCGACGACCGCCATCAGGGGCTCGCCGCGGTCGTTGTCGGCGCCGCTGTACTGCCAGGGGTCGCCGTCCTTGTCGGACCAGATGGCGTCCAGGTCGTACGTGGCGCCGTCGACGTCGGCGGTGCGGCACAGCATCGGCATCCAGTCGGAGAGGATGTCGGCCGGGGTCTTGTCCTCGACGCGCACGGGCATGACCAGGCCGAGGAAGTTGCCGCCGTCGGTGGCGAGGAACAGCGGGGAGCGGGGAGCGGTCTGCCAGGCGTGCACGATGCGGCCGGCGGCCTCGAATCGGCTGAGGTAGCGGGTGGTGAAGCAGGTGAGCGGCACCTGCTCGACGTCCTGGTCGAGCAGCTTGGCGAGCATCTTGCGCCAGGCCGGGTACTGGTTGACGTGCCTGGTCGGGGCGGCGACCCGGATCTGCTCGCAGCCGGCCTTGAGGGTGAGCACGGAGTCCTCGCCCTGGACGTCGACCGTGACGCGCACCGTGGCGTCGCCGTCGAGGCGGTCGAGCCAGGCCTGGACGGCGGGGATGTCGGCGCGGCGCAGCAGGGCGTTCGCCTCATAGCTGGTGGCGACCTCGAAGCGGTCGAACGCCATGGTGAAGCGGTCGGTCGCGGTGACGATCAGCCAGTCGCTGCGGATCTCCAGGCGCAGGCCGTTCAGGGCCGGGAGCGAGTCGTCCTCGCAGACGTGGGGCGTGATCCGCTCGATCGCGCGGGTGAGGGCGGCGGCGGGGATGGTGAGGCTCAACGGGGTTCTCCGTTCGGTGAGCTGGTGGCCCGGCCGGTGGCGGCCTGGGCGAGGCGGTAGGTCTGGGTGCTGCTGCGGCGCTTGCCGGAGGCGATCGCGCGGGCGTCCACGAGGGCGCTGGCGGAAACCGGGGTGGCGAGGCGCTGCGGGGTGTAGCCGGGGCCGGGTTCCGGCTCGGGGCGGCCGGCCTGGGCGGCGGGGGTGTGGCGGGGGCAGCGCCATCCGGCGGGGTAGAGGCGGGCCCGTGCGCCGCACAGCTCGCGGCCGGAGCCGCACCGGCCCGCCTCCATCAGCGGCCCCCGCCGGTGGCGCTGCTGGCCTGGGCGGTGCGCTTGCGCCGCTTGTACTCGTCGGCGCGTTCCTTCGCGGTGAGTCCCCCGCGGATGCCGTACCGGTACCCGGGGCCCCGGCTGCCTTCCTGGTGCATGGCGTCGTCCAGGCACGCCGCCCAGACCGAGCACCGGTTGCACCAGGCGCGCGCGTTCCTCACGGCTTCGCCGTTCGGGCCGCCGCCCGTGCCGGGGAAGAACAGGTCGGGGTCTTTGGCTGCCCGGCAGAGGGCGCGGTCGCGCCACTCGGGGTCGCCGGGTCGAAGGAGGCCGGCCAGGGCGCCGACCGAGGTGGCGGTCACCGGGCCGGGCCGGCCGGGGTGGCCTTGCGGAGCGCGCGCTGCAACTGCTCCCGGGCGGAGACCGCATCGGCGTCAGACTCGCCGGTGCTCCAGGTGATGCGGTAGAGCACATCGACCGCCCGCCGGGCGGCCGCCCGCAGTTCGGCGTTGTCAGCGCCGAGGAGGGAGAGCCGCAGGATGTCCGCGCGCAGGTCGACGATGTCGGAGCGGAGCCGGCTGTTCTCGAGGGCGACCTGCTGGTCGCGGTGCCGTGCGATGTGGCGGGCGATGAACTCGGGCAGCATCATCGGGACTCCTCGGCGGTGCGCTGGGCGGGGAAGGTGATGGGGACGGCGGGCGGCCAGTGCTGGCCGGCGGGGCGGCCGCAGCCGCACGGGCAGAGCGCAGCGCGGGCGGCCCGTGCGCGCTGGTCGGCGGTGGTACAGCGGCCGTAGCAGCAGGGGCGGGCGGCGGCCCGGCGCGCGATGCGGCGGGCGAGGCGGCGGGCGAGGCGCGCGTTCAGCGCGGCGATGGGGCTCACAGCCCGGCCTCGTAGTCCGCGATGTCGAGCCGACCGGACCGCCAGACAACGGGGTGCGTCGGCGGCCGGCCCGATCCGACGCACAGCCACCGGCCCCACCGGTCGCGCCGGTGGTGCGGGAGGGCGTTGCCGTCGGCGTCGAGGCCGCGGTTCTCCGCGCAGCCCCAGCACCATCCGCGCCGCTTGGGCTGCCGGACCTCTGGCCACTCCAGCGCGTAGGTGGGGTGGGCGGGGAACGGGCGCTGGCGGTCGGGGAAGCGCAGGTAGAGGTACGCGTTTCGGCAGCTGGTGATGGTCACAGGGATGGCCCGCTGGGTGTCGTGCTTGCCGCGCTCGTGCCAGATGAGCTGGAGGCCGCGGCGGGCCGGGACGCCGTACTGGCGCTGGATCCAGGTCTGGGTGCTGGTCATCGCGCGCCCTCGCTGCCAGCCAGGGCGGCCGCCGTACGGACGGTGGCGACCCACTCGGGCACGGGGAGCGGGTTCTCCCAGCGGGTGGACTGCCGCTCGGCGGCGTCGCACGCGGCGAGCACCCGAGCGCGGCCGTCGGCGAGGTGCTTCACGTATCGGAGGAGGATGGCCTCCTCGGCGTCGTCGCCGTCCCACTCGTTCGGGTCGGCCATGGTTGCGCCGATGCCGTCGGCCAGGTAGCGGTACGCGCTGGCGTCGAGGGCTGCCGGGTCGTCCCAGCTGGCGGCCTGGCCGGTCACCGGCTGCTCGGCCCTCACCCGGTCGTACTCGGCGATGCCGCGCACGATCGCGTGGCAGGCCCACAGGTACTCCCACGACCAGTCGTCGAAGTCCCGCTCCCACTTGGCGGGGAACTCAAGGTCGTAGTCGTCGTGGTCGAACCACGCGACGGCGGTACGGGCGCCGTCCTCGTACTCGAGGCTGTGGTAGCCGTTCTCGAGGATCTGCTCATTGACCGCGTCCGCCAGGCCCGGGTTGCTCGGGCCGTCGGTGGCCACCTTCGCCGTCAGCCAGGCACGGAACCGCTCCTCCGACCAGGCCTTCACCTGGCCGGCCCGGACCTTCTCGCGCCAGTAGCCGGGGTTGATGCCGTGCCGGCTGGAGCCGCGGAACATCTCGAACAGGTCGGCGGTCGGGTGGGACGAGAACACGAAGTTCGGGCCGTCACCGCGGATCAGCAGGCCATTCGGCCAGGTCAGGACGTCGAAGCTGTACACGCCGCCGTACTGCGGGTTCGCCATGCGCAGGTGCCGGTACAGGCCGTCCTCGCGGAGGATCGTCAGCTGGTGCTCGGCGGTCTCACGCTTGAAGCGCTTGGCGATCGGGTCTTCGCTGGTCTTCATCGGGCACCGCCCTGGAGGACGTTGCGCGGCTCAGCCTGCCGCTTGGCGATCCGCCGCTGAATCAGGTCCACGCCCGCCGGCCGCACGTGCAGCGTGTAGTGCGAGCACAGGCCGGTCGTGCGGTGCTCGACCACGTGCTCCGCCGAGCGGAAGTGCCGCCCGTGGCTGGCGTAGAAGTCCCACTGCGTCGTCCCACAGTCCGCGGTCCGCGCGAAGATCAGCCGCTCCGCGATCAGGAACTGCCGAAGATCCTGCTGCCGCCAGCCGAGCAGCTTCGCCACCTCGCGCACCAGCCGGTCACCCGACCCCGCCGACAGGTAGGTGTCGTGCGCGGCCGCCTTCGGCTCCAGCACGGCGACGCGCGCCTCCGCCGCGTCCGCCCGGTCCGCCTCGGCGAGCACCAGGGCCGCCAGCTCCCGCGGCGACGGCGGGGCCGCCTCGTACCGGCCCGTCCGACGGATGCTCGGCAGAACGTCGTGCGTCACCCAGCGCTTGAATCGCTGCGCGCCCTCGACGCGGCTGCGGATGATCGCGGAGTAGAGGCCGGGCTCGTTGATGACGGTGAACTGCTGCTCGCCGCCAGGGGTGTGCAGAGTCTGCACACCCTTCTCGTCGTCCGCGAGCGTCCGGGTCATCGCCGACGCGGCGGAGTAGCCGAGGATGCTCGCGACGTCGGCCGCGACCCACCACGGCTCGTCGTCGGTGGTCACGACCCGGACCGCGGTTCCGGTCTCCGGGAAGCTGAATGGCATGATGGAGGACAAGGCGTCCGCCCTTCTCTAGGTGGGGTGGTGCCGGCCGTCCGGTGGCTCGGGCGGCCTTTTTGCTGTCACGCGGCGCGGCCAACACCAACGGGGATGGAGTCGAACTCGCGGCTGATTTCGAGGATTTGGTCGAGGCGCCAGGTGAGCTTTCCGGCGGTCCCGTTGAACGGGATCTCGCGGGCGTAGGCCTTCCTTTTCAGCCAGGACGCCTTGCAGGGCAGGAGACGCAGCTCCTCGATCTCCTCGGCGGTGTAGTGCCTAAGGGCCGCTTCGGTGAGGCTGCCCGGGTCGGGGGCCGTCGGCTTCTTACGGGTACGGCGCGTGGCCTTGGCCAGCGTGCTCACGTCAGTTCCTCTCGGATGATCGCTTGGAGGGGCACGTCCAGGACGACGGCGATGTCGCGCAGGGTCCGGTCGCTCGCCCCGGCGAGCCCGCGCTCGACCTTGGAGAGGAACCCGCGGTCCTTCCCGATGCGGAAGGCGACCATCCTCAAGCCCAATCCCTGAGCTTTCCTGACGGTCCTGATCGCAGCGCCATTCGGTGTCACCACGCAAGAGAACCACACTCAGGGCTCAACAATCAAGCGTTTGACTTCACTTTGGCTGACGTTTGGGCTCAAGGGTCAAGAGATGGCCACCCCGGCCGCCAGCGATGCAACCATTCGGGCTTCACGCGAGCCCTAGATGCAGGTCAAAAGGCTGGATACCTACGCTGCGGTTGCATGGAAGTGGGGCATCATGGAGGCATGACACACGACTGGCCCGCGCTCGGCCGTGCCGTGGCGCACGCACGCAAAGCCCTGGGCATGACCCAGCAGGACCTGGCCTCAGCCGTCGGCGTTGGCCGGTCCACGGTCCAGTCGCTGGAGCGAGGAGAACGCGCGCACCCGAAGGTGCTGCACACCCATCTCGCCATCGCGAGAGCCCTCGGATGGACCGAAGGCAGCATCGAGCAGGTTCTGACCGGAGGTGCTCCCACGCCGGCCGGGGCCTCCAGATCGACACACGAGATTGGAGCGCCGACTGCAGCCGCAAGCGTCCTAGATGAGCTCTCAGAGCGGGTCAGGCTGGCACTGATAGGCGGGAAGGTCGTCGACGGTGACGTCATCGACCTCGCGCCGGACGACCCGGACTCGGTGGCGGTGCTCATCCTCAAGCGGGGCGAACGGCCCGACGCGACGCCGGAGCAAATGCGCGAGGACCTGAGAAAGTGGGCCAAGCTGCAGCGTGCCGCGCGCGAGATCTTCTCGGAAGACCCCCAGTCCCCCCGCTGAGGCATCAACAAACCACCAAAACCGGCTGTTTCTAGGGCGAACCGTGTGGCAGCATTCCGATTACCTGATGGGGGGTCGACCTACCAGGTAACCGGGGGCCACCCATGCGGTTCGTTCGCGTATCGGAAATCCCCCACGGCGGGCTCTTGTACATCGAGCGGATCCCGGGTGCCGAAACGACTGTGTGGCTGGACGAGCACGAATTCTCGGAAGAGGACGCGGCCAGCCTTGAACGCACGGTCTGCTCGGACGCACGGGCAGCTTGACGTCATACCTGCCGTGAGCATCTGCACGGCGCCACCTTCTGGCCCGGCGGGGCCTACCGTGAGCAGCGCGGGCCCCGCCGGCCCGACGGAACGGAGGGGAAATGGCGTACGCAGAGAAGCGTGTGAGCGAGGCCACGGGCAAGAAGGGCAAGACCACCTGGCGCGCTCGATTCCTGGGGCCTGACGGGAAGTGGAAGAGCGAGCCCGGGTTCCCGACGAAGCTGACGGCCGAGCGATACGGCGAGGAGCAGGAAGCCGCGATCCGTGCGGGTCGGTGGATCGACCCGAAGCTGGGCAGGGCCCGCTTCGGAGACTGGGCGATCGAATGGCTCCAGGCACAGTCACCGCGCGGCCGCACGACCGACAACCGGTGGAACCTGTTGGAGTACCACGTGCTGCCGCGGTGGAGCGACACCGCACTGATCGCCTTCAATTGGTTCGAGGTCGAGGCTTGGGCCCGGTCGCTGGCCGGGTCGGCCGCGGAGAGCACCATCCGTGACGCCGTCGGTCTGCTGTCTCGGATCCTGACCGGTGCCGTCGATGCCCGCCGGATCCCGGTCAACCACCTGTACAACCGGAGGCTGACCTTCCCGGGGGCTGCGGCCAAGAAGCCGGCCGGGAGAGCGGACAAGCCCGCCGTGGTGCCTTATGCCACGACGGAGAACGTGCTGCGGCTCGCCCGCCGGATGGGGCCGAACAACGGGCTGCATATCGTGGCGGCCGCTTTTGCGGGCCCGCGCTGGGAGGAGCTCGTCGGCCTCCACCGCGACAACGCTCTCGTCCTTCGGGAGCAGGACGAAGACGGCGGCCGATTCACCTGCCCGACGATCCGGATCGACCCGGATGTCGGCGCCCTGGCCGAGTACGCAGTGCGCGATCCGGAGACCGGGAAGAGGACGAGCTTCCGGGGCCTGGAGCCACCGAAGAACGAGAAGAGCGCGCGGCAGATCGACCTGCCCCCATTCCTCGCCGCGCTGATCGCGGAGCATCTGGACGGCAGGCCGCACGAGTACGTCTTCACCACGGCGACAGGGAAGTGGTGGTGGCGCAATGCGTGGTGGGAGGTGATCCGGCCGGCAGCCGACGGCCGCCCAGCCCGCCCGCCGGGCCGGGGGCGGCCGGCATGCGAGGCGTGGAAGCCGATCCACCCGGGGCTGACCATGCGCCTCCTGCGACACACCCACGACACCTGGCAGGCCGAGGAGGACGTGCACCCGCTGCTCTCCCACGAGCAGGCTGGGCACAAGTATCCTGGGATCAAGGCCAAGTACCAGCACCCAACAGCGCCCATGCGCCGGCACCGGATCGACGCCTTCCAGCGGCGGTACGAGCGGGCAATGGATCACCTCGGCTGGGAGACCATCTGGGAGGACTCCCAGAAATGATCTCCCGAATATCGCCCGGATGATCTTCATTCGGGTGCGGCTCGCCTCGGCGGCCGGACTGCTTAGCTGGTCGGAGGCTCAGCGGCGATCGCCTCGTGGTGTCTGATGACTTCAGCGATGATGAAATTCAGGAACTTCTCGGCGAAGACAGGATCCAGGTGGGCGCCCGCCGCCAGCTCACGGAGCCGCGCGATCTGCTCGCGCTCCCTGGTCGGGTCGGCCGGGGGCAGCTTGTGCTCGGCCTTCAGTCGGCCGACCCGCTGGGTCGCCTTGAACCGCTCGGCCAGCATGTGGACGACCGCCGCGTCGATGTTGTCGATGCTCTCGCGCAGGCTGGTCAGCTCGGCGCGCACCGTCTCGTCGATCCCCTCCATCGCGTCGGCGGCGGAGTTCGTGGGCTGGTCGGTCATCGCGGGTCGCTCCGGGGCTTGCTCGGCTGGGCACGCCCGAGCAGCGCGGTAACCGGCTCGGGCCTCGGCAAATCTAACAGGGGCCGCCCGCCGAACTCCCGCGATTTGGAGCGACCGTCCACCATCCGGACAGCCGACCGGACGGGCGGCCGGACACGGCGCCGGTCCTGCCCGGCGGGCAACAGACCGGTCGACGGTGCCGGGCGGTCCCGCGCACGGACCGTAGGGCGTGGCGGTACGGCCGACCACCCCGTCCGGCGGACAATCGACACGTAGGCTGGTCACGGCACAGCCGGACGTGACGACCCAGCAGTTCCCCCAGCACAGGAGGTACCTGATCGTGGCAACCACCCGTACCGCTCGCACCGCCTGGGAAGGCAACCTGCTCGACGGCAAGGGCGTGGTGACGTTCGCCTCGTCCGGCATCGGCGAGTACCCGGTCTCCTGGCCCGCCCGCGCGGAGCAGCCCAACGGGAAGACCAGCCCCGAGGAGCTCATCGCCGCCGCGCACTCCGCGTGCTTCTCGATGGCGCTGTCGAACGGCCTCGCCAAGGCGGGAACGCCGCCGACCACCCTGGACACCCAGGCGGACGTCACCTTCCAGCCCGGTACCGGCATCACCGGCATCCACCTGACCGTGACCGGCGACGTGCCCGGCCTGGACGAGGCCGGCTTCACCAAGGCCGCCGAGGACGCCAAGCTGAACTGCCCGGTCAGCCAGGCCCTCACCGGAACGACGATCACCCTCACGGCCAAGCTGGCCTGACCGGGCAGCCCCGTCCGAGTCCCACCGCGTCCCACCGCATCCGGCGGTCTCCGGAGGCGGCACGCGACGGCCTCGGACGACCCGCCCCCGGCCCCCGTCTCACCATGGGGACCGGGGGCATCGTCGTGAATCCCCATACTCTTACAGAAACCTGACGAATCACCCTGGCGGCGGTCGTCCTTCGGAACCCCCGCGGCCTATGATCGGCGGCAGTGGTCCGAGCCCCGGATTTCCCTGTCGGGCACCGTGGGGCCGTCGCGCAACGACGGCCGAGCGGGGACGTGGAGCACCACCGTACGGGCAGCCGTCCGGGTCGAGGTGAGCAGCGGACGGGAGCATGCCGTGCCGGGCCGGAATGAGGGTGTCGACGCACACCACTTGGGCGTGCGGCACGAGGACTTGCACCATGAACGACCCGGCCGGCCGGAAGCGGTGCCCACACCGCCGGCCCGTCCGGACCGGCCGACCGCCACGGCCTCCTCTCATGATCAGCCCCAGCCCCAGGACCTGCACCGGGCCCGGCACCACGCTCCCCAGGTTCCTGGCGGGCTCCGGCCCGATGGACTTGAGGGACTTGAGGGACCTGAGGGGCTCGGGGTGAACGGTGACACGGCACCCGTCTGCCCCACCTGCGGGACCCCGCTCGGTGACCGGACGACGCAGTTGCTGGCGACCGTCGCCGCCAGTGAGTCCCGCTTCCGTGCGGCGTTCGCCGATGCCGGCGTGGGCATGGCCCTGATCGGTGACGACGACCGGATCATCGAGGCCAACCCGGCCTTCGCCGCACTGCTGGGACGGGATGCCGCCGACCTGGTCCGGATGCGGATCCACGACCTGATCGATCCCGAGGAGACGCCTCGGGCGCTGTTCCAGGAGCTCGCGCACGGCAAGCACGAACGCCTCCGCCTCGAACGGCGGCTCCGGCACCGGACCGGCCGCTCGGTGTGGAGCAAGGTGACCGTCTCCCTGATCAGGGACGGGGACGGCAACCCGCTCTCCACCCTGGCCGTGGTCGAGGACGTCACGGAGCAGCGGATGCTCGGCGACCGGCTCGCCTTCCAGACCCTGCACGACCCCCTCACCCGGCTGCCGAACCGGACGCTCTTCTTCGAGCGCCTGGACGCCGCGTTCCGCACGGCGGGCGGGCCGCTCAACGGTGATGCCGGCCACCACCCCGGCCCGTCCGATCCGGCCCTACCCCCGGCGGACACGTCGACAGCAGCGGTGGCAGCCCAGGCCGCCGCCGGCGGGGGGGCGCGCCGGGGCGGTCCCGAGGTCCCGCCGCATCGGGTGGCCGCGCGCGGGTGGCACGGGGGCGCCGGGAGGCGGCGGGGGCCCGCC
>NZ_JBHWBW010000051.1:17262-27387 GCF_042735675.1 Kitasatospora sp. NPDC059571 | reverse complement strand
CCAGTGCCCGGGACCCGCTGCCGTCTCCGCCGCGCGGCGGTCGGGCTCCGCTTCAGCCCGTGGAACACTCCGAGCCGGAGGGCCTCGTGGCAGGTCTGCGCCATCGCGCCTGTCCTGACATCAGACGGCTGCGCCGCCCGCATCGCCGGTGGTGCCGGTGCCGGTGCCGGTGCCGGTGCCGTGGCCGTCCGCGGGGCCGTCCAGGAGTGCGAGGGCGCGGACCGGGAAGGTGCCCATGCCCTCGACGGCCGGCGGCGCGGCGTGGAAGCGGAAGCCGTGCGGGGGCAGTTGCTCCAGTCCGTGCAGGTGCTCGACGACGGGGATGCCCGCGGCCAGCAGGGCGGTGTGGGCGGGGCGGCTGCCGTCGGCGGTGTCGTCGATGTTGAGGGAGTCGATGCCGACGAGAGCGGGCCGCTGCCCGACCAGCCACTGTGCGGCCGCCCCGGTGAGGTAGGGGTGGCCGCTGCCGTACTGCTCGGTGCCCCAGTGCCGGGACCAGCCGGTGTGGATCAGTACGGCCCGGCCGGTGACGTCGTACGGCAGCAGCAGCTCCCGGTCGATCGCGCGGCCGCGCGCACCCACGGCCCGCACGAGGACGCCGTCGAGGTCGGTGAACCGTGCCAGCGGGAGGCCGGCCAGGTCGGCTCCGTCGCCGAAGCGGTGGAAGGGCGCGTCGAGGTAGGTGCCGGTGTTGGAGACCATGGAGATGCGGCCGATGGCGAACTCGGTGCCGGGCGCGTAGTGCTCGCGCGATGCCCGGTGGCTGAGGTGGTCGCCGATCTCGGGCCCGGGCAGGCCGGGGTAGGTGACCATCCCGTGGCGGATGGGATGGCTCAGGTCGACGGCCCGCCGGGCCCGGGGGGCGGTAGGGGGCCGGGGACCCGCTCCCTTGTGCGGCTCCCGCAGGAGCCGGGTCCGGCTGATCCGCAGCGTCTCGACCATGAGCAGGCCGAGGCTCCGGACGAACAGGTCCGCCAACTCGTCCTCGCCCGTGTCGGGGCCGGGCACGTCCAGCCGGAACCCCTGGGTCTGGAGGGCGCCGCCGTTGGCGAAGGTCACCTCGGCATCGAATTCGGCACGCCACTGCTCGTTCTCGTCCGTCATGATCCGATGCTGGATGCCCCGGGGTCCGATCGGCAAGCAGTATTCCGGCAGGGCCCGCCCCGGCGCCCGGCCCGCCGGACGGCCGACGTCCCGTCGCGGGTCGGCGGCGTCGGCACCACACTGGTCCGCAGGTGCCTGCCCGGGCGCCGCCCTGTCGCCGGAAGGACGTGCCCATGGCCACGGAGAACCCCCACCCCGGGCCGCTGCGGGTCTTCGTCCTCGGCGCCTCGCTCCGTGCCGGGTCGTCCAACGCCCGCCTCGCCGCCCTGATCGCCCAGATGATCACCGACACCGGCGCGACGGCCGATCTCGCCACCATGCGTGAGTTCGACATGCCGCTGTACGACGGCGACGCGGAGCTGGCCCATGGGCTGCCGCCCGGCGCCCTCGTCCTGCGGGACCGGCTCGAACTCTGCGACGCCTTCGTGATCTGTTCCCCCGAGTACAACGCCTCGGTGCCGGGCGTGCTGAAGAACGCGATCGACTGGGTGTCCCGGGTACGGCCCCAGCCCTTCAAGACCAAGCACGCCCTTCTCGTGTCCGCGTCCCCCTCCATGGTCGGCGGCAACCGTGGACTGTGGGCCCTACGCATCCCGCTCGAACACCTCGGCACCCGCGTCTACCCGGACATGTTCAGCCTCGCCATGGCCCACGAGGGATTCACGGAGGACGGACGGCTCTCCGACGCCGGGATGCAGGAGCGCCTCGCCGAGACCGTCCGGGCCTTCCTCGGCCTCGTCGAGGCCGACGTGCGGTACGTCTGCCTCCAGCGCCGCTGGTACGAGTTCCTCGGGGACCGGACGGAGGCGCCCGTCACCCAGCGGGCGGAGGACTGAACTCCGGCCGAAGATCGTGATCACGGATGGGAAGGTCAGGCCCCGGACGCCCCGAGGAAGCGCAGCACGGCCAGAACGCGGCGGTGGTCCGCGTCGACCACGGGCAGGTCGAGCTTGGCGAAGATGTTGTTGATGTGCTTCGCGACGGCGCTCTCGCTGACCACCAGCGCCTGCGCGATGCCGGCATTGGAGCGCCCCTCGGCCATCAGGCCGAGCACCTCCCGTTCGCGGTGGGTCAGCCGCGAGAGCGGGTCGCTGTCGCGCCGCAGCAGCAACTGGGCGACGACCTGCGGGTCCAGGGCCGTGCCCCCGTCCGCCACTCGCCGGACCGCCGCCACGAAGTCGGCGACATCGGCGACCCGCTGCTTGAGCAGGTAGCCCACACCGCTGGTGTTCGCAGACAGCAGGTCGGCCGCGTACCGCTCCTCCACGTACTGCGACAGCAGCACCACCGGCGTCCCCGGCCAGCGCCGACGGATCTCCATCGCCGCCCGCACCCCCTCGTCGGTGAAGCCGGGCGGCATCCGGACGTCGATCAGGGCGAGTTCGGGCCGGTGCTCCGCCACTGCCGCCAACAGCCCCTCCGCATCGCCGGCTTCCGCGGCGACCTGGAACCCGCCCATCTCCAGCACCTTGATCAGGCCGACCCGCAACAACACCGAATCCTCGGCGATCACCGCACGCACGGCAGCTCCGCGGTGATGGTGGTGGGCCCGCCGACGGGGCTGCTGACGTGGAAGGCCCCGTCGAGGGAGCCGACCCGCTTGGCCAGCCCGGTCAGCCCCGTGCCCGCGGCGTCGGCACCGCCCAGCCCGTCGTCGGTGACGCGCACTCGCAGCACCTCGCCGACCTGGCGGACTATCACCTCTGCCTGCATCGCCTCGGCGTGCTTCGTTGCATTGGTCAGCGCCTCAGAGATCACGAAGTACGCGACCGACTCCACGTCGGGCGCCACCCGCTCCTCCAGATCGACCCGCAGCCGCACCGGCAGGGGCGTGCGGGCAGCCAGCCCGGACAACGCCGCGTCCAGACCTCGGTCCTCGAGCACGGCCGGGTGCAGCCCCCGCACGAGGTCATTGAGTTCGGCGATCGCCTCCTTCGCCTCCAGGTGCGCTCTCGCGATCACCTCGCGGGCATCACCCGGCAGGTCCGGGCGGGTGGCAAGGGCCAGACCCAGGTTGACCGCGAGAGACACCAGCCGCTGCTGGGTGCCGTCGTGCAGGTCGCGCTCGATCCGGCGGCGCTCCGCGTCGACGGCCTCGATCAAGTCGGTCCGGCTCACGGCCAGCTGATCGACCCGCTCCTGGAGCCGCTGCGCCCGGCTGGGCCCGAGCAGGCCCGACGCCAGCCGTGCCTCGGCCCGGGCTACTGCCCGGGCGGTCCAGGGCAGGGCGCACAGGAGGAGGAGTCCGGCCGCCGTGTAGACCGGCAGCTGGGTCAGGTAGCCGAACCAGTCCTGGCGGATTCCGGTTGGCAGCGCCCATGACCAGGCGCAGGCGACGACGCCCGCCAGGCAGGCCGCCGCCACCGCGAGCACCAGCAGCTCCAGCATCGCGAGCAGCGGGCCCAGCAGGAGGTGGTAGGCGATCTTGCGCCAGGGCCGCGTCGCCGCGAGCCACCGGGCGGTCGAGGCCCACGTCCGTTGTTCCGGCGCGGTGGGGGTTTGCCGGGGGACGTCCACACCGATGAGCGCCCGGTAGCGAGCGCGCTGAACGGCCGTCAGCACCGGGGCGCCGAGCAGGACCAGGGCGGCCGACACGGAAAGCGTGAGGGGCCAGTTCCCCGTCCTGGCGGTGGTCGCCGCGGCCCAGGCCCACACGGGCACCAGCGCCAGGTGCGGCAGCACACCAGCGGCAAGAAAGAGGGTGTCCCGCTGCGCCCGGAGGACCGTGCGTCTCAGCCCGGCTGGAATCGTCATGGCACGACGCTATGGCACCGCAGGAGCACGGTGCCATGAAGCCTGTACCCGATTTCATGGTGAACCCAGTACCACCTGTCGATCTCGATCTCGGCCTGTGGGCGGAGCGAATCTCGGGTCGGTGGGTCGGCCTCGGCCGGCCGCCACCGACGTCAGGCCCTCCGACGGTCGTGATCAAGATCTACGGCCGGAGTGCCGTGCCCTCCCTTCCGGACCTTGCCGGGCGCGCGATGCGCCGGGATGCGCGAGCCCGGCGGCGGGGGCAAGGTCGAGGCATGAGCGATGTCGTCGTGCTCCTCGAACTGGAACCCTCCACGGAGGTCCTGGACGCCGGCGAGGTCGACGTCGGCGCGCGGATCCGGTGGGTCCATGCGGCTCCGCCCGACCCCGGCCGGCCCGGCCGGCCCGGGCCGGTGACCTTCTGCGGGCTCGACACCCGGGATCTCGAACGGGAGCCGTACCGTCCGGCGGGGCCGGGGGCGACCTGGTACCCGCCGTCGCAGACGACGCGGCACTGCCTCGCCTGCGACAGCGCGGTGCGGTCCCGCTGAGATCGGCGGGCCCGCGTCCGGAGGGTTCACGGGCCGCCGGTGGGGAGCGGGGCGCCGTAGCGGACGGACACGCCGGCCAGGGCGGTCCGGTCGACGATGCCGGGGACGGCGCGTTCGGCGAGGGCCGCGATGGTCAGCGACGGGTTGACGGTCAGTGAGGTGGGGACGGCGGCGCCGTCGGTGACGAAGATGCCCGGGTGTCCGCGCAGTTCGTGGCGGTCGTCGAGCGCGGAGGTGCGGGGGTCGTCGCCGATGCGGCAGGAGCCGAGCGGGTGCGCGGTGACCGCGCCGCCGACCTCGTCGGTCCAGGGCCGGACGGTGGCGAGGCCGTCCTTCTCCAGGATCGCGGAGAGCTCGGCGTCGGAGGCGTCCCAGCCGGTGCGGGTGGCGGCGGTGGGGGAGAAGGACATGCTGCCCAGGCCGATCCCGGGGGCGAGGCGGGTGAACGACCCGGTGAGCGGCGGCGGGCCGAAGCTGCCCTCGTTGTCGTCCTCGGTCATGGCGAGGAGGGTCAGCCAGGAGCGCCAGGCGTGCCGTTGCCGGCGCTTGTCGATGCCGAACCAGCCCGGTCCCGTCGTGGTCTGCGCGAGCACGCCGGTGATCGGCGGGAAGTAGATCTGCTGGATCGTGAAGCGGCTGAACTCCGCTGCGCCGGGGTCGAGTCGGTCGAAGCCGGCGGTGGTGATCGGCTTGCCGATGTGCAGGGCGGCGTAGGCGGAGCCGTCCGGGCGGGACAGGCCGAGCAGGTCGCGCACCCTGCCCTCGTCCGTCACGGCGACGCTGACCCGGTCACCGTTGCCGGAGAAGTGGCGGCCGACCGCCGCCGGGATGCCGCCGAGGGCGGGTGCCGAGCGCTGCAGGATGACCGGTGTCCCGACCGCTCCGGCTGCGAGGACCACGACCTTGGCGTGGACGATGCCGGACTCCGCGGTGCAGGTGTAGTCGGACGGGTCCAGCACCGTGTACCCGACGGCGTAGCGGTACCCGTCCTTCCACGAGGGGGCGATCGCCTGCACCTCGTGCAGGGGCAGGATCGACGCGCCGCAGGCCTCCGCGGCGGGCAGGTAGTTGAGCAGCATGGAGCGTTTGGCGTCGAATCGGCAGCCGGACAGCATCCAGTTGCAGTCCGTGCAGCGCGCCCGGTCGACGGCGACCGGCACGGGGTTGCAGGTGCGTCCGGCGCGGTGGCAGGCCGCGGCGAGGACGCCCCCGGCGTAGGAGACGTCGGGCCAGTCGAGCCGGGTGACGGGCAGGGCCTGTTCGGCGCGGTCGTACCAGGGATCGAGCGCGGCGCGGGTCAGTGCGGCCGGCCACAGGCGGCGCTGCAGGCTGCCGCGGCGTTCGAAGACGAAGGAGGGGGCGCGGAGCGAGGCGGCGAAGTACACCACGCTGCCGCCGCCGACGCAGTTGCCCGCCACCACCGAGATCCCGTCGCCCTTGACCACGTCGACGAACCGTGTGTACGTGCCCAGGCGCAGGCTGTGGGTGAAGTCGGCGGCGGCCGGCCGGGGGCCGCGTTCGAGGACGGTGACGCGGGCGCCCGCGGCGGCGAGGTGGTAGGCGGGGATCGCGCCGCCGAACCCGCTGCCGATGACGAGCACGTCCGTGGTGCGATCGGTCATGCCGGGCTCCCGGAGGGTGTGGTGCGGGGGTGCAGGGCGGCCAGGGCGCGGCCGTACGAGTGGTCGGGGAAGCGCCACAGGCCGTCCGCGTCCGGCGCGGGGAAGCCGAGCCAGGCCAGGCCGGGATGGCCGGCGGCGATCGCGGCGGGCGTGTCCAGGTGGGCGGCGGTGTCGAAGGCCAGGCCGACCAGGAGGGCCATGGTCTGCCAGATCGGGCGGTCCGGCTCGTCGGGCCGGAACAGGCCGCGGACCAGGTCGGTGCGGTGCCCGAAGGGCAGGCCGACGAACGGCGGCCATCCCGGCGGGAGCAGGATCAGGTGGGTGGCGGCCCGGGCCAGCGCCCGGGCGTCCAGCAGGGCGGCGATCTCCGGCAGCCACGGGCCGAGCGGCAGCTGCGGCGAGGTGAGGACCTGGAGGAGGCCGGCCTGCACCGCGCCGGGGCCGGTGACGACCCCGGCGATCGCCAGGTCGCCCGGGTACCTGCGCTCCCCGGGGATCAGCGTGTCGCCGAACGCCTCCAGCGTCCGGGTCGCCCCGGTGCCGAGTGCGGTGGTGGCCGTGGCGGGGGCGGTCACCGGGCCGGCGGCCAGGAGCACCGTCGCGGCGGCGAGGGCCTTCAGCAGGTCCCGCCGGGCCGGCGCGGACACCGCGCTCACCCGGCCGGCGGGCAGGCGAGGTCGAACGGCAGCACGGTGGTGAAGCCGCTCTCGCCGGACGAGGACCCGTAGGCGGCCAGGGCGTCCGCCAGCGCGGGGAACACCGGACGCAGCGCGAGCACGGAGTCGCCGACGCCGACCGGCGTCCCGTCGATGCGGAAGTCCGTCAGCCGGACTCCCGCGCGCCGGGCGGCCCGGTCCCACCAGTACTGGCCGTCCCAGGCGACCCACGGCACCGCGCCGGTCGTCCGCTGCACGCTCCAGTGGTCCCTCTGGTAGTAGTGGCAGGTCACCAGGGCGGCGGCGACCCGGGAGGGCTCCGCCAGCAGGAACCGCAGCGCGCCTCCGTTGTCGACGGTGATGTCGCGCTTGCTGTACTCCACGCACAGCGGGTCGGTGAACGCCAGCCACCAGGGCGGTGCCTCGCCCTCGCCGTAGCGGTGCCAGGTGCAGGTGGCGGCGAATCCCGGTTCCGTGAACGGCCCGGGGACGGCGGGGGCGTCGGCGGCCCGTGCTGCGCCGGCCGAGGGTGCGCCGGAGCCGGCCGCGGCCGCGGTCGCCGGGGAGACGGTGGCGCACAGGCCGAGTGCCAGGCCGAGGGCGAAGAGGGCCGAGCGCAGGCGTGGATGGGACACGGGACCTCCTGGGGGCGGAACAGGCGGGGTGTCGCGCGGGAATGCCCGGCCGTCGCGTCGATGGCGGAGGGCGGGGCAGACCGAGCATGCGGCATGACTACTCGTCAGTACAAGAGGTGTGACGGTGGCTCATCCACTGAGCCTGGTATTGGCGGGACGAGGCCGCCTTCCTCACCACCTTGCCACCAGGAGTTATTGACGTCATGTCACCTGAGTGGTTCAGTGGCTCATCCACTGCACGGCCGGATCCCCCACCGGAGGGCCCATGAGCACCCGGACGACGACCTTCGCCGAGACGATGACCGGTACCCTCCACCTGGCGGGGGAGAGCGAGCCGCGTCCGGCACGCCTGGACCTCGCCGTCCGGGCGGACGCCGTCGTGCTGCCGCACCGGACGACCCGGGCCCGGCTGACCGGCCGGATCCGCATCGAGGGACTGACGGACGATCCACTGCTGTCGGGGGAGCTGGAGATCTCACCACTGGCCCGCAGGCGGATCCGCTACCGACTCGCGTTCACCGCGGAGGGCCGGAACCTCACCCTCGACGGCTGGAAGTCGGTCACCCGGCGCCACCCGCTGCGGTCGATGACCGTCCTGCCCTGCACCGTCTCCGAGGACGGCCGCGAGGTCGGGCGCGGCGTCCTGCGGTTCCGGCCCGCCACCGCACTCGCACCGTTCCTGGCGAGCTGGCGCTTCCCCCGCGCCGACACCGCCGCCCGGCTGCACCGGCCACGCTGGGACGGCACCCCGGGCCGCACCGAGGTCTGGTACACCACCCTCACCGACCCCCGCACCGGCACCGGCGTCTGGCTGCACCACGAGACGACCGCCCCCGCCGACGGCTCGCCCGCCCGGTTGCACGGCTGGATCGCGCTCTACCCGCAGGCCGGACCGGTCGAGCACGCCCGCTACGGACCGCAGCCCTGCCGCCCCGACGGCCCGCCGTACTCCACCGCCGCGGCCGGCGACCCCACCCGGCACATCCGGGGCACGGCCGGCCCCTACACCTGGGACCTGACCGAGCACCCGGCCGGCGAACCGCTCTACACCTTCCCCCGATGGGCCTGGCGCCACCCCGTCCTGCCCGCCGCCCACGTGCTCCCGGCCGCGGTCTCCCACTACACCGGCACCATCCGCCACCCCGGCGGCGTCCTGCGGCTCGACCGGGCACCGGGAGCGACGGCACGCATCTACGGGCACGGCAACGCCCGCCGCTGGGGCTGGCTGCACGCCGACCTCGGCGGGGGCGACGTGCTGGAGGTCGTCGCGGCCGTCTCCAACCGCGCCGGCCTGGACCGGCTGCCACCGCTGGTCTTCCTGCGGCTGCGCCGCGCCGGCCGCACCTGGCCCCGCACCGCGCTGCGCCCGGCCGTCGGCCGGGCCGGCGCCGGACGATTCCGGGCCGACCTCGGCCTGCCGGAGTGGAACGTCACCGGCCGTACCGCCCTGCGGCGCATCCGCGTCACCGTCCGCCAGGCCGAGGAGCGCACCCTCGCCCTCGACTACACCGACCCCGACGGCAGCCGCGCGGTCTGCCGCAACAGCGAGGCGGCCGACGCCGAGATCACCGTGGAACGCTGGCGCGGCCGATGGCGACCCGAAGCCCGGTGGCAGCTCGACGGGGCGGCGCACGCCGAGGTGGGCGACCGATGAGCCGCAGGCGCCCCCGCAGCCGCGACGCCCTGGTCGCCGCCCTGCTCGCCGACGACGGCACGGCCTCCTGGCCCGCCGCGGCGGCGCAGCGGCTGGACTCCCACCTCGCCGCCATGCCCCGGCCCGCCCGGCTCGGCTTCCGCGCCGCAGGCGCCGCCGTCGACGGGTACGCCCTGCTGCGCACCGGCGCAGGACTGGACCGGCTGACCCCGGCGCGCCGCGAGGCCGTCCTCGCCGCCCTGGCGGCCCGGCCCGCCCTCCTGCCGCTGCTGGACGTCCTGAAGGTCCCGGTCATCCTCGCCGCCGGCACCGAGCGCATGCTGCACCAGCGGCCCGGCCCGCCGCCCACGCCCGCCGCACCGGCCGACCCCCCACTGGACTGCACACCGTCGCCGCACTGGCCGGACCGGGCCACCGCGGACGCCGTCGTCATCGGCTCCGGCGCCGGCGGCGCGATCGCCGCCCGCACCCTCGCCCGCGCCGGGATGCACGTCGTCGTCCTGGAGGAGGGCCGCCACCACACCACCGCCGACTTCGGCCGGCGCGCCCCGCTCGACCGCTTCGCCGACCTGTACCGCGACGGCGGCGCCACCGTCATGGCCGGCCGCCCACCCGTCCTGCTGCCGACCGGCCGGGCCGTCGGCGGCACCACGGTCGTCAACTCCGGCACCTGCTACCGCACACCCGCGCGCGTCCTGGACCGCTGGCGCAGCCGGTACGGGCTCGACCTGGCCGACCCGCACGCCTTCGCCGCCGACCTCGACGAGGTCGAACGCACCCTGCGGGTGGCGACCCAGCCGCTGGACGTCCTCGGCCGCAACGGACTGCTCACCCTGCTCGGCGCCGAGAAGCTCGGTTGGCAGGCCGGGCCGCTGCGCCGCAACGCCCCCGGCTGCCGGGGCTCCTGCCAGTGCGTCGTGGGATGCCCCGCCGGGGCCAAGCAGAGCGTCCAGCTGTCCGTGCTGCCCGACGCCTGCGCGGCGGGCACGCGGATCGTCACCTCCGCGCGCGTCCTGCGGGTCCTCGTCGACCCGGACCGGCCCGGCGGCCCCCCCCCCCCGGGGGGCGCCCCGGCCCCCCCCGCCCGCGGGCCGGGCCCCCGCGGGCCCACGGCCCTCTCCCGGGCACTGCGGCACCTCTCCTTCCAGC
>NZ_JBHWBW010000051.1:13708-17252 GCF_042735675.1 Kitasatospora sp. NPDC059571 | reverse complement strand
CGCGGGCGCGCGCGCCCCCGGCCGCGCCCGCGCGCCGCCCCCGCGGGGGCCAGCGGGGGGCGGCGTCCCGACGGCACCGAACTGGAGATCCTCGCCCCGCTGGTCGTCGTGGCAGCGGGCGCCCTGCAGTCCCCGGCCCTGCTGCGGCGCTCCGGGCTCGGCGGCCACCCGCGGACCGGACGCAACCTCGCCGTCCACCCGGCGACCAGCGTCGCGGGACGCTTCGCCGAGCCGGTCGCCGGCGGCCCCGCCGTCCTGCAGAGCGCCGGCGTGGAGGAACTGCACGAGCAGGGCATCCTGATCGAGGCCACCGCCCCGCCGCCCGGCATGGGCTCCTTCGTCCTGCCCGGCCTCGGCCGGGAGCTGCGGGCCGAACTGGAGGACACCGAACGCCTCGCCACGCTCGGCGCGATGATCGCCGACCGGCCCGGCGGCCGCGTGCTCGGCAGCAGCGGATCCCTGCTGCGCTACGACCTGGACCCGCGGGACGGCCGCGCCCTGCTCCGCGCGGTCGCCGCCATGGGCGAACTGCTCTTCGCCGCCGGCGCCGAGGAGGTGCTCACCGGACTGCCCCGCGACCCGCGGGTCCGGTCGACCGCCGAACTGCACCGCCTCCTCGACCGGACCCGCCCGAGCCACCTGCACCTGTCCGCCTTCCACCCGACCGGCACCGTCGCCCTGGGCGCCGACCCGCAACGGGCCCCGGCCGACCCGCAGGGCCGGCTGCGCGGGGTCCACGGCGTCCTCCTCGCGGACGGCTCGGCGCTCCCCGGCTGCCCGGGGGTGAACCCGCAACTGACCATCATGGCCCTGGCACTCGCCGTCGCCCGGGCCGCCGCCGGTGCCGGCTGAGCGGCGGGCCACCGGGCGCCACGCCCGACGTCCGCCCTGCGCCGTACCCTTGACGACCCGTCCGCCGCTCGCTTGACTCCGCAGACGGGTGGCCATCCACCCGGACCCACCAGCACAGCCCGAGGAGAGCCCCCGTGCCCGCCGAGATCATCCCCCGCCGGTCCGTCGTCGACGAGCTCGAACACCGCCTCCGCGGCGACATCATGGACGGCACGCACGGGCCGGGCGCACTCCTGCCGCCCGAGCGGGAACTCGCCGCCGGCTACGGCGTCACCCGCACCACCCTCAAGCACGCCCTCTCCCGCCTCGAACAGGCCGGCCTGCTCAGCACCCGGCACGGCATCGGCACCCGAGTGCGCGACTTCCTGAAGGAGGGCAGCGCGGACCTGCTGCCCATGCTCTGCGCCCACGACAACGGCTGGCTCACCGACATCTTCGAGGTACGCCGCCACATCGGCACCCTCATCGCCCGCCGGGCCGCCACCCACCGCACCGACCGGCAGGCCCGGCGCCTGGAGGAGGCCCTGCGGGCGGTCGCCGCGGCAGCCGACGCGGACGCCGCCCAGCTCGCCGACATCGAGGTCCACCGCGAGCTCGCCCGGTCGACCGGCAATCGCGTCTACCTGCTGCTCACCAACACCCTCTTCAACGCCTACCTCCCCGTCCGCCGCGCCCTGCGCGCGCCCTTCGAGGACCCGGCCGCCACCGCCGACCTGCTGGGGCCCGTCGTCCGGGCCGTCGTCGACGGCCTGCCGGACCAGGCGGACCGGGCCGCCGAACGCTACCTGCACGCGACCGAGAAGATGATGCTCGGCTCGCTGAAGGCCGACCGCGCCGGCTGACCCGGCCGCCCGGGCCGACCATCCGTCACCCGGTGACGCCGGTACGGTCCTGCGCACCCTCCCCGGCGTCCGCGGCCTGCGCCCCGGCACGCACGGGCCGTCGCACCGGCCCGTTGCCGCGGCGCCGTCGGGCACGGACGGCGGCGCGGGCGACCGGGCCGCAGACCACGGCGAGCAGCAGCCCCAGGAACAGGCCGAAGAGGTTGTCCCAGACGTCCTGCGCGTCACAGGCACGGCCCAGCACGGGGAGGGCGTACTGGACGCTCTCCACGGCGAGCGGCACGCACAGCGCCACGGCCGCCGCCGCGGCCCGGCGGCCCCAGGTGCCGGCCAGGCCGACGGCCAGCCCCAGCGGCACGAACAGGGCGACGTTGAGACTGCTCTGGGTCGCCGTCAGCAGTTCGCTCAGCGGATGCGGGCCCGCGCCGTCCAGCACGCACTCCTGCGCGCCGTAGCGGGCGTTGTCCGCGAGCGACAGCTTGGTGTCGGGCAGCAGCGTGAGTGTCACGATGCCCCCGAGTGCCAGGACCACGAGGAAGCCGACGACGCGGTGCGCCCGGAGCAGCCGCCCCACCGGGCCGCTGCCCACGACGGCCAGGACGGCGGAGAGGATCGCGCCCGGCCAGAAGAGCGGCGACGCGTCGAGCACGGTGGTGATCACATCATCACGGACGCCGAGTGAGGCACGGACGGTTTCGCCCGGCCGCGTGCGTACTCACGGCCGGTCACCCGGGCCCTTCCGCACGGGCCCGCGGGTCAGTCCGTCTCCGGATCTGCCGGGGTCCCGGCTGCGGCGCTGCGCCTGCGGCGGGCGAGGACCGCGCCGCCGCCCGCGGTGGCGGCGAGCACGGCCAGGCCGCCGGCCGTCCAGGGCAGCGCGGTGGAGCGCGACGAACCGGTCGTGGCGAGCGGGGCCGCCGTCGCCGTCGCGGCCCCCGTGGCGGCCGAGGGCGGGACGGATGCCGCGGTGGAGGTCGCGGACGCCGGGGCCGTGCCCACCGGCGGGCTCGCCGCGGCGGCGGGGGCGGTCGTCGTGGTGGGGGAGGCCGCGGCCGTCGAACCCGGTGCGTTCGCGGCGGCGGCCGGGCGGCCGGCGGAGGTCGTGCGCGGGGGAGCGGGCGTCCGGCTCGGTGCGGGGCCGCCGGATCCGTAGCGGAACGTCGTCATCGGATAGTTGTAGTTGTCGAGCGCACCCTGGACGCTCGCGCCGGACGTGGTCAGCAGCGAGTACCCGCTGACGCCGTTGGTGCCGAGGTGGAAGGTGCCGCGGGCGGCGTCGCTGCTCAGACTGATCCGCAGGTGGACGGAGAGCGAGCCGTGCGGCGGGATCTCGAGTCGGCCGTTCGGCTCGGACAGCACCCAGCCGCCGTTGTCGTTGACGTGGTCGGAGGAGCGCCAGGAGCCGGTCGACGGGTCGTCCCACAGCACGGTGACCCCCTTCGGCTGCGAGAAGCCCTCCTGCGCGGTGTTCCAGAGCGCGAGGAAGAGGTCGTAGACCACGATGCGGTACGGGGAGGTCGAGTTGACGGTGAAGGTCATCTGGAAGCTGCCCCCGACCGGCAGCGAGGCGGGTACGCCGCTCAGGGTCGTCACGGTCTGGCCGTTGTGGCCCTGGGCGGCTTCCGCGGCCGGCGCCGCGCCCGCGAGGGCGAGGAGGGCCGCGGCCGGGACGGCGGCGAGACGGGTGCTGCGCATGCGAATCCCCTGATCGGCGACGGCCCCCGAGCGGGACCGGCCCGCATGCTAGCAACCGGAGTGCCGCCCTCCGACCGGCGCCGGCCCTCTGCCCCTACCCCCCGCCGGGGCCGGCCCAGCCAGCCGCGGTACCGTCGCCGCGGCGGGGCACGCAG
>NZ_JBHWBW010000051.1:0-13698 GCF_042735675.1 Kitasatospora sp. NPDC059571 | reverse complement strand
CCCCGCCCCCCCCCCCCCCCCGGGAGCCCCCCCACACCCCACCCCCGCCCGCCCCCCCCGCCCGCGCCGGCCCCCCACTCTGCCCATCCTGCCCGGCCGCTCAGCGCAGGCAACCGGCGATCCGGACCGGGATCTGTGCCCGGCCGGTCAGCCCCGAGGCCGTGTCGGTGGCGGTGAGGACGAGCTGGTACGTCCCGTCCGCGAGCAGCGGCACGGTGAACCGGCCGGATGCGCCGGCGCCGATCGGCACCGGTCCGTTCGGGCCGATGATCTGCCAGGTCACGGCCTGCGGGTCGGTGATGGGCCGGTTCCCGGGGCGGGTCACGGCGGTGCCGGTGAACGTCTCCTCGCAGCCGCGCCGGATGGTGCCGCCGGAGGCCGGCTGCTGGATGGAGACGGCAGGGGCCTGCGGGGACTGGGTGCCGGACGGCGGGGTGCTGCTCGGACGGCCCGGGCTGCCGGTGGCGGGCACGGGCGTGGTCGGGGTGCGCGGCGCCGGGGAGGCGCTGGGCGAGCCGGCCGGGTCCGTCGCGGGCGGGGCGGTGGAGGCCGCGGGGCCCGATGCGGACGGGACCACCGGGGACGCCGCGGTGGGGGTGAGGTCCAGGGCGGGCGGCAGGGTCGGCCGGGTGACGGTGGTCGGTGCGGCCCCCTTGTCCGGCGAGGTGGGCTCGGCGTCGACGGTGGCACAGACCGCGCCGGCGACCATCCGCCGGCTGTCCGGAACGGTCGCGCCGCGCAGCAACTGGTCGTCGGGGCCGTGCTGGTGGGAGTCGAAGTAGCCGTTGCCGGTGAGGGTTTCCCGGTCGCTGTGCTCGATCCACACCGAGTCGTGGTACTCGGTCCCGGCCTGCTGCCCGTTCTCTCCGGTGACGTGCCAGTCCTTCACCGGGCGGCCGGACGCGCCGGGTGTGGGGGCGTCGGCCGACGCGTACAGCCAGCCGTCGCCGAGGAAGCGCTGGAGGCCGCTGGTGCCCCGGTCGTCGTCGGCGGTGAAGCGGAATCCGCCGCCCACCACCAGCCGGCCCTTGGGACAGCCCACGGCGGCCTCCGCGCTGCCGCCCGCGCCGACCGCGATCTCGGCGGTGGCGAGCGAGACGTTCTTCAGCTGGACACAGATCGGCCGCAGCCCGACCGCGTAGTTGGCCTGCGGCGGTTGCGGGTCCTCGATCCGGGTCCGGCGCTCGGCGGTGTCCGAGGTCTTCAGGAGCCAGGAGCGGGAAGTCAGTTCGGTGCCCGGATTGACGGAGGCGAGCCAGGGGCCGGAGCCGGCGGCCGCGGGCGTCGGACCGAGCGCGTCCAGCGGCACCGGCGCCACCCGCTGCCCGGCGACCAGCCGTTCGGCCCGGAACTCGGTGCCGACCATCGTGTATCCGCCCTGGCAGGCGGGCACGGCGTCGGCGGTCCTGGGCGCCCCCGCGAAGGCGCCGTCGGTCGACAGGTCGTGGATGAGCCCGCCGTCGGCGGCGGTCACCTTGTTCGCCCGGTCCTTGAAGGCGTGCGCCCGCCAGGTGAAGTCACCGCGCGGCGCGAACCGGGGTGCGGCGTTGATGCACAGGGCGTACGCGGTGAGCCTGGCGGGCGTGCCGCCGGGGTTGTACGCCGCGGCCAGCCAGGCCCCGCCGACGAACTCGCTGCTGGTGGCGAAGCCGCCGCCGTCGACCGCGTAGCCGCCGCCGAGCGCGGTCTCGTGCTTCTCGCAGCCGGCCACCGTCGCCTGCTCGCCGCCCGCCGGCACCTCGACGGACGTACTGCGCTGCACCACCGCGAGCTGTGGCCCCCGGACGGCCCACCACACGCCCGCCCCCGCCGCCCCGGTGACCACCAGCGCCCCGGTGGCCACCAGGGCAGCCGCCTTCCCGCTGACCGCGCCGCCCGCCTTTGCGATGAACCCAGAGCCCATGTCGACGCTCCTCCCCCGGCCGCGCGCACGCACGGCGTGGGCACTGTACCGGCGGCCGCCCGCATCGTCACGACCCCGCGCAGCACCCAATTCCCGCCCGCACGAACACCGTTGGCACCCGATCGGCCTCCCGGGCCGTTGTGCCTGCTTGCCCTGCTACGGTCCGTATTGTCCAACAAGCCCCAGGCGCGGCCGAGTCCGAGCCCAAACAGTCAGATCGGGAATCCCCTTGAATCGCACACCGCAGACCCGGCCCGCCACGGACCGGCCGTTCCGACTCGTCGTCACCGGAGGCGGCACCGGCGGCCACACGTATCCGGCCCTGACCGCGGTGCGGGCGCTGCGTGCCCGTCTCGCGGCCGCCGGCCGCGGACTGGACGTGCTCTGGGTCGGCACCGCCGAGGGCCTGGAGGCCAGGGTCGCCGCCGCCGAGGGGATCCCGTTCGCCACGGTGGCCACCGGCAAGATCCGCCGGTCGAGCAATCCGCTGAAGCTGGCGTCGCCGGCCAACATCCGCGACATGGGCAGGGTGGTCCGCGGCCTCTTCCAGGCCCGCCGGATCGTCCGCGACCACGCACCCGACGTGGTGCTGGCGACCGGCGGCTACGTCGCGGTGCCGGTCGGGCGGGCCGCCCGCGGCTGCGGCGCTCCGCTGGTCGTCCACGAGCAGACGGTCCGACTCGGCCTGGCCAACCGGGTGCTCGCCCGTACGGCCGCCCGGGTCGCGCTCTCCTCGGAGTCCACGGTGCCGCTCCTGTCGGAATCGGCCCGCGGCCGGGCCGTCGTGACGGGCAACCCGGTACGTCCCGAGGTGTTCACCGGCCGCCCGGAGAAGGCCTTCGAGGCGCTGGGACTCTCCGGCTTCGACCGCAGGTTGCCGACCGTCTACGTCACCGGCGGGGCGCAGGGCTCGCTGCAGATCAACACGGTCGTGGAAGCCGTCCTGCCCTGGCTGCTGACCGGCGCCAACGTGATCCACCAGTGTGGCGCCGCGCACGCGGACGGGCTCCGGGAGCGCATCGCGGGGCTGCCCGCCCACCTGGCCGCCCGCTACCGGGTCACCCCGTTCGTCGGAGCCGAACTGCCCGACGTCCTGGCCCTGGCCGACGTCGTGGTCTCCCGCAGCGGGGCCGGCACGATCGCCGAGCTCACCGCGCTCGGCAAGGCGTCCGTGCTCATCCCGCTCGCCTCCTCCGCCGGCAACGAGCAGGCCCACAATGCCGCCCACCTCCAGACCTCCGGTGCCGCGGTCGCCCTGCTCGGCGAGGTCACCGCACAGACCCTGCGCGCGGCGCTGGCGCCCCTGCTCACGGACGGGTCCGTCCGTGCGGACATGGCCGACCGTGCGCGCGCCCAGGGCCGGCCGGATGCCGCCGACCGGCTCGTCGCCGTACTGCTCGACGCCGCGCGGCGGTAGGTCACGGAAGGTAGGGATCGGCCCCGGACTCGATGATCGCCGCGCACTCCGCGAAGGCCGAGGCGGGTTTGCCCATCGGGTCCGGGACGTCCCGGTCGCCGAGGTAGAGGCGCAGCTTGCGCTCGTTCGCGGCGCCGCCGACGGCGCGCAGCTCCTCCAGTACCGAGCGGTCCATGGCGAGGACGAGGTCCGCCCGGTCGATCAGGTGCCGGTCCACCCGCGCCGGGGTGTGGCCGGACAGGTCGTAGCCGCGGTCGGCCGCGGCGGCGATCATCGACGGATGCGCGGTGCCTCCGACCCACAGGTCGAGCAGGCCGGCCGAGCGGACCTCCAGGGCGCCGCCGCCCCGGACGGACAGGACGGCGGCCGCGAACGGGCTGCGGCAGTAGTTGCCGAGGCACACCGTCAGGATGCGCCGGGGGAGGGGACGGTCGGTCATCGGTCGGCTCCGATCGGGGCGGGGGCGGTTCTCCCATGGTCCCCGGCCCGGGCCGCCCGGGACGGCTGCGGCCGCCGGCCGGCGTGCCCACCGGCGCGCCCGACGGCGGGGCCGTCCGGCGCGAGCGGGGCCCGGAGAGCGGGCGAGTCCGGCGGCGTTCACTCCTCCGAGTGGTTGTTCGTGTCCACTCGATCGGCTGCGTCCGATTGCCCATAGTCTTCCGTCGACGAACTTCCCGTCGGCGCCGCGCGCCGGCACGTTCCCGGAGGAGTCGCTTTACATGATGGACGAGATCGTCCGTGCCGCAATCCACCCGGCGATCGGAATCGCCCGGGTCGGGAATTCCCCCGAAGAGTATTTCTTCGCACCGGAGGTGCCGGATCCGCAGCCGCAGGACCCGGGCTTCTACAAGGACGCGGCCGGCGCCGTCAAGCGCGAGGCGGCGCGTTTCCGGGTGTACGGATACAATGCGCGGGGCGAGGTCGTCGCCGAACTGACCGCCGAGAACGCGGACATCCGGTGGACGGCCCACCTGGCGAACCTCAAGTCGGCCTGGTACCAGTTCCAGCTCGCCCTGGACATTCCGGACTCCGCGCTCGCCAAGCCGTCCGAACTGCGCAACAAGGACATCGTCGGCGACCGCCGCAAGGAATTGGTCATCGACCCCGGCCCGGTCGCCATCTCCGGGAAGAACACCTCCGGTCCGGATTTCCATTTCCGGCGCGGCACCTTCATGGGCAAGGAGGTGTACCTCGGCGAGCTGCGCACCGACGCGGCCGGAAATCTGCTGGTCCTCGGCGGATTCGGCCAGTCGGCCTCCTTCGACGGCCGGCCGGTGAGCACCTACGCCAACAACGACGGCTGGCACGACGACATCGGCGACGGGCCGGTCACGGCGAGCGTCACCGTCGCCGGCCGGGAGCTGCCGGTCGACCCTGCCTGGGTCCTGGTCGGCCCGCCGAACTACGCCCCGGCACTCAAGGGCATCCGCACCCTGTACGACCTGCTGTACGACGTCTTCGTCAGCAACGGGTCGCTGCCCTTCCCGGAGCAGGTCTCCTTCGCCCGGCACATCGCCCCGGTGCTGCAGCGCTTCTGCGACCACCAGTGGGTCAACCAGGGCTTCGCCGGCTACTACGGGCACAACGGCCTCGGCCACTTCACCACCCCGGAGATGCTCGCCCGGCTCAGCAGCACGGCCGGCACCCGCCGGGCCCTGCGCCGGCAGGTCTTCAACGCGCTGCGCGACTTCGGCCGGGACGGCGGCTCGCCCGTGCCGTGGCCCTGGCTGTACGGCGACGGCATGGCCGTCCCGCCCCGCACCCCGCTGCAGCACATGGCGCTCTCCCCGACCCAGTACCGGATGTTCCAGTACTGGGCCGACGGGGACTTCGCGGACGACTGGGCCGAGTCCCTCGCCGTTCCCGCACCCAGGACGCTGGACGAGGTCCCGCTCGCCGGACGGCCCGCCGCGCTCGACCGCGCCGCACTGGACTTCTGCCTGGCCGACGCCTTCCACCCCGGCTGCGAGGTGACCTGGCCGATCCGCCACGCGTCGATGTACCGGGCGCCGTTCCGGATCCGGCACCGGGCGCCCGACCAGCCCGAGCCGTCCTACGGGGCGGTCCTCACGCCCGAGACGGCGCTGTCGGTGAACGGCCCGCTGTACGCCCAGGGCCCGGGCGGCCTGAGCCGCTGGATGGCGGTGCCCTGGCAGACCGACACCGCCAGCTGCCGCTCGGGCTACGAACTCGCGCTCAGCCCCCGGCACGACCCGTACCTGCCGAGCTTCTGGCCCGCCCGGGTGCCCAACCACGTCCTGACCGAGGACGACTACCGCGTGGTGGTGGACGAGAGCCGCCCGCTCGCCGAGCGCACCGAGGCCTTCGAACGGCGGGCGGTGTGGCTGCGCGGGCTCCGCGGGCAGAACACCGAGCAGCTCAACCAGATGATCGACGACTGGTTCCGGCTCGGGATCGTCGAAGTGCGCGACGGCGCCAAGGACTTCCCCGACCGGATCCAGGTGGAGTCGCGGCCCTCGATCGACCTGACCGGCGTGCCGCTCACCCAGAACCTGGTCACCCTGCACGTCCCGCAGGCCGCCGACCCGGCGGTCGCCCTCGCGGCGGTCAACCAGGCCATCGCCGTCAGCGGCTACACCGCCGAAGAGGTCACGGCCGGCTTCATCGACAAGGTCTCCCCGTTCCGCGACAACGCCTGATGACCGCGGGACAGGCCGGCCGCCGCGCCGACGGCGGCGGACACGTCGAGGTCGTGGTGGTGGGCGGCGGGCCCGCCGGGTCGGCCGCCGCGCTGACCCTGGCCCGCGCCGGCCGGACCGTCCTGCTCGCCGACGCCGGCTCCGGGCCGCCGAAGATCGGGGAGGCGCTGCCGTCCGCTGCGCGCGTCCTGCTGCACGATCTCGGGGCCGGCGAACGGCCGCTGGGCGAGGGGCACCTGCCGTGCTACGCCAATCTGTCGGCCTGGGGCTCGCCCGCGCTGCACCGGGTGGACTTCATCCGCGACCCGCACGGGCCGGGCTGGCACCTGGACCGGCGCCGGTTCGACCGGGCGCTGCGGGAGGAGGCCCGCGCGGCCGGGGCCGAGCTCGCGGAGCACACCGCGGTCCGCCGGGCGGCCCGCCACCCGGACGGCGGCTGGACGGTCACCCTGCGGCGGCGCCCCGCCCCGGAGACCGGGACGGGCCCGGCAGACGAGCGGGTGGTGCGCTGCTCGTGGCTGGTGGACGCCAGCGGACGCCGTCGGGCGATCGCCGTTCACCGGCGTACCGTCCACCGGCGCACCGACCGGCTGGTGGCCGGCTGCCTGGAACTGCCGCCCGCCACCGCCGACGGGTGGGGCGAACTGTCCTCGCTGGTCGAGGCCGACGGCGACGGCTGGTGGTACACCGCCCTGCTGCCCCGGGGCCGGCGCCTGGTGGCGTACTTCACCGACGCCGACCTCGCCGGGCCGCTGCCGCGGGACGCCGCCGAGTTCACCCGGCTGATGGCCCGGACCAGCCATGTCGCGGCCCGGGCCGCCGCCCACCCGCCGCCCGTCCGGGCGCTGCTGCGCCGTGCCCCCGCGCACTCGGCCCACCTCGACTCACCCACCGGCGACGGCTGGATCGCCGTCGGCGATGCCGCCGCAGCCTTCGACCCGATCTCCTCGCAGGGCATCCTCACCGCCCTCCACACCGGCATGACGGGCGCCGAGGCCCTCCACCGGCACCTGGACGGCGACGACGCCGAGGACGGCGCTCTCACCGCCTACCGCACCAACGTGGCTGCGCTGCTCGCGGCCTACCGGCGCAACCACCGCGCGGTCTACGCGATGGAACGGCGCTGGCAGGACCGGCCCTTCTGGCAGCGCCGCCTGGACCCCACCCCCGCATGACGAAAGGAACCGCCATGACCACCCGTCACGACCACGACCACGAGGACCCGTCGGTCCACTCGTTCATCCTCTCCGGCCAGGAGACGGTGTTCGGCTACCACCTGGCGATGTTCGGCATGGCCGAGCACCGCTACCAGGTCCTCGTCGAGTACGACCTGCCGACCGACATCCTCAACACCTACCTCAAGGACCGGGCCGAGCACCCGGCCAGCTGGCACGCCGTCCGCAACACCGAGGACATGGTGCTCCCGCCGATCGGCGACGGCTCCGTCACCACCTACCCGGCGCGGCTCGACCGGGTCACCCAGACCGGCAACGGCGAGGACCGCGTCTGGGAGCCGATCTCGGGCGGGTTCCCCGCCCGCATCAAGCGGGTGCTGAACTTCCGCCGCTTCAGTGAGGAGAGCTTCCCCGAGCACCTCACCTACCTGCTCTACGGCCGCGGCGAGGAGGCCCACATCGCGCACCGCCTGGTCAAGCGCCCGCACTTCGAGCAGATCGTCTCACTGCGCCGGGTGCCGGACGGCGTCACCCAGGACGACCTGGGCAGGGCGTTCGAGCTGACCGTCCCGGCGGTCGCCGACGGCGGGCACGGCGGCCTGCCGTGGACCGTCAGGCCGCTGCCGGACCCGACGTACGACGCCGTGCTCGACCGCGGTGCGGGCGGCGTGCTGCCGATCACCCTCATGCCGGGCGACGAGCGCTGGTGGAACATCACCACCCTCAACGCCTGACCCGCCCCGGCCGACCGGGCCAAGCGCCAGGACGTGTCTTCGAAGGGCACTCGGGTGGTCGATTCAGGTGCCCCCCACGCGCCCTATGCGGCATCCGTAGGCCTTCGAGGACACGTCCTAGTGGTGGTGGTGCACCGCGTCCGGGTTCTTGGCGGCCTGCAGCTCGACCGGCAGCGGCTCGGCCTTCGACTCCAGCACCGCCCTCGCCCGGGCGCGGTGGAAGACCTCGACCGGATCGCCCCGCTCGGCCCACACCTGGGCGCCGCACCAGGGGCCGATGATGCGGAACTGCTCCAGTGCCGCCCCGTACATTCCGGCGGCGCCCAGGTAGTGGGCGAGCAGGTGCCGAAGCCCGGGGAGCCCGTCGTGGTCGTCCGGGACGAGCGCCAGGGCCTCGGCGACGGCCGTCAGCCGCCGCTTCGCCGCACGGTCGGAGGGCAGCACGACACGGCGCTCCTCCAGCTCCGACAGGGCGTACAGGTAGAGGCCCGCGAGCGGGCTGCCCGCCGGGGCGCTGTCCATGGCCCGCTTCGCGAACGCCATCATCTCCCGGTCGGAGCCGAACCACTTGGCGCACCAGTACTGCAGGGCCTGCCCGTGGCCCTCGAAGTGGTGCGGCGCACGGGCGACCAGGCCGTCCCACAGCGGCCGGAAGCGGTCCGGCCCGTACTGCGCGCCGCGCGCCGCCGTCACCATGACCACCCACGGCGCCGGGTTCTCCGGCGCCAGCAGCGCGGCGCGCTGCGCCGCCTCGATCGCCGCGGGGAGCAGCGCGCGGAACTTCGCCATGTTCTCGGCCGGCACCTGGTTGGCGTACCCGCTGCCGCGGACCTCCCAGGCCCGGTGCACCATCAGGTCCGCCTCCAGGGCGGCCGCGTCGCAGTTGCCCGGATCGGCCTCGCGCCACGTGGTCAGCCACGCGTCGTCCTCGCGCGCGACGGCCCGCAGCAGCTCGAACCGCGACCAGTGCTCGTCCCAGTCGCCCCCGGCCGCCCCGATGTAGGCGGCGACGGACCGCCAGTCGCCGCTCCAGGCGGCGTTCGCCAGCGTCTGCGAGGCCTCCCGGACGCGCTCGGGCGACGGCGGGCCCGCGCGGCGCGCATCGAGGGACTCGCGGGGAACGAGTCCGTACGCCGCGGCGTCGAAGTCGGCCGGGATCGGACGGTGGGCGGGGGTCTTCTTCCGCCGCGAGGACGTCGCGTCCCTGTTGCGGGAATTCCCGACGAGGGCGAAGACCAGGATGAGGGCGAGCGGGCCCAGGAGGTGTGTCACGGGTGAAGATCATCCCGGCTCGATCGGTGCACGGCAACGGATAATCCGACACCTGTTCCCCTGCTCGAAGCCCGCGACCGGCCCGGTGGCCGACGCCCCGGGGCCCGGGCGTCGGCCGGCCGGCGGAGCGGCGCGGGCGCGGCGGCCTTGTAGGCTGCCGACGTGCCCCGGACGCCTGTCCGGCGGCTCGGTGAAGTGGACTCAGGAAGAGTAGATATGACGATCATTCACGGACTGGGACAGCGTGGCCGCCGGACCGCCGCGGGCCTGGCGCTGCTGGCCGCCGCCTCCGCCGGCCTCGCCGGCTGCTCCTCGTCCAACGGTTGGACGGCCTCGTCGAGCGCCCCTTCGGCCGCATCGGCGAGCGCCCCCGTCCCCGCCGGAACCACCCCGCCCGCGGGCGACGCGGCGCCGGGCAGCGGGACGGCCCCGGCCGCCGGCAACCGCCCCACCGACCCGTGCTCGGTGCTGACCAACGACCAGGTCACCCGCGCCATGGGAGCCTCGGAGCCGCTCAGCGCGGAAGGCGCGTCCACCGAGGTGGCGTGGGGCTGCACCTGGGGCTCGCACCAGTCCTACGTGAGCATCGAGGAGGTGGACGAGGGCAGGTACGCGACGCTGATGTCGGGCCCCCGGCTCAGCAGCTCCCCGATCGGCGGGATCGGGGAGAGTGCCTTCGTGGTGAAGGACAAGGCGGACGGCAGCAAGCCGCAGGTCGTCTTCACCAAGTCCGGCCACCACTACAGCATCGAGGCCGTGGCCGACCGCAGTGAGCTGGGTGCGGCCAATGCGGCGCAGGAGGCCGCCGCCGAGCAGGAGCTGGCCCGCACCGCGGCATCCGCGCTGACCCCCTGAAAAAAACTTCTGCCGACCGTTGAACCCTTCCCGGCCGGGGCGCGTTCTGAGGGTGCGAGCGTCACGAAGACGCACAAGTCGCCACAAAGCAGCCACCTCCAGGGGGGAATTCGCCATGTCCAAGTTCACCGGAAGCCGTCTGCTCGTCGCCGCCGGCATCGCCGCCGCCGCCCTCGTCCTCACTGCCTGCGACCCCGACAGCGGGAGCGGCTACGGCAGCGGTTCGAGCGCCGCGGCCGGCGGCGACGCCTCCACCGCCCCGGCCGCCGCGCCGCCCGCCGGCAACTCCCCGGCCAAGCTCGTCGCGGTCACCAGCCCGCAGCTCGGCCCGATCGTCACCGACGCCGCCGGCCACACCCTGTACCGCTTCGACAAGGACACCAGCAAGCCGTCCGCCAGCAACTGCACGGACGCCTGCGCGGTGAAGTGGCCGCCGGTGATCGCCCAGGACAAGCCGGAGCTCAGCGGTGTCGGCTCGGCGCTGGTCGGCACCGTGGCCCGACCCGACGGCACCATGCAGGTCACGCTGAACGGCTGGCCGCTGTACCGCTTCGCCGGCGACAGCGCGGCGGGGCAGGTCAACGGCCAGGGCGTCGGCGGCACCTGGTTCGCCAGCACGCCGGAGGGCAAGAAGGCCCAGGGGGGCGGCAAGGCGCCCTCTCAGGCGGCGCCGAGCCAGGCCCAGGGCGGCTACTCGAACGGGTACTGACGGGCCTTCCGGCCGTTGACCAACCCGGCCGCGCCCCCGCGCCGGCCCCGGTGGGCCCCCCCCCCAAATACCGGCGGGGGTAGGTGCCGGGCCCTCCCCCCCCGCCCCCGGGGCCCGCCCGCCCGCCCGCCGCTCCCCGGGTCGGGCGCGGGCAGGCTCGCCTCAGGCCGGCCGGCCGAGGACCGTCAGGGCGGCGCGCTGCAGCGCCTCGTCGTTCTCGATGCTCGTGAAGAGGTCGCCGCTGCGGCGGGCCCGGGTGAGTTCCGCGCGGATCCGGGGAAGGGCGGGCGCGGCGGCCGGGCCCATCCGCTGCAGGCACTCCAGCACGCGGTTGGCGGTCGAGTCGTTCTTCTCCCAGGCCTCCAGCAGAACGGGCAGGACGATCTCTGCCTCGGCCGGGCCCCCGATCTCGTGGATCGCGGCGGCTGCGTGCACCCGGGTCCACACGTGCCCGGTGTGGAGCAGCTGCCGCAGGCGGGGCAGGGCGGCGGCCACCGGCGCCCCGATCCGGCCGAGGGCGTCGGCCGCGTCCTCCTGCTTGTGGGTGTCGAGCAGGTCGGTCAGCCGCGGTACGGCATCCGCGGGGTCTCGTTCGAGGGCCCACAGGGCTGCTGTCGCGGCGAGGCGCAGGTCCGGGTCCTCGGCGTCGGCGAGCGGCCGGACCGTCTCCACGGCGGAGGCGGCGCCGGTGCCGAAACGGGCCAGCGCGTGGAGGGCGGCGACGACTCCGGGCGACTGCTCGTGCCGGACGGAGGCGGTGACGGCTGCGGTGAGTGCGGGTACGGCCGCAGGGTCACCGAGCCGGCCGAGGGCGGCGACCAGCGCGCAGGCGTCCGACCAGGGCCAACCCCGCGAGAGGTCTGCGTCGGCCAGGCGTCGGGACAACCTGGGTATCAGCTCCCCGGCGGCCCGGGGGAGGTGGCCCGCGGCCTGCACCGCGCGCCAGGCATCGGTGTCGGAGTCCAGCGCCGTCAACAGGCTCGGCAGGGCACGCTCGTCGCCGAGGCGGGCCAGTGCCGTGACCGCCTCCTGATGGGCGCGGCGCAGCAGCGGGTTCGGTGCGGCCCACACGGTTGGGCCGTGGGCGGTGCGGTGGGCGTCGACGAGGGCGGCGAGGGCCTCGCGGGCGGGTTCGGCGAGGGTGGCGGTGAGTCGGCCGAGGGTCGCGGCCGCTTCGGCGGCGGTGTACGGGTCCTGGGGCAGCAGGCAGTCGGCGAGCAGCCGGACGAGGCCGGAGTGGTCGCCGCGCCAGGAGCCGATCAGTTCCTCAGCCATCCCGATGGCGTCGTGCCGGGTGGCCCGGTCCGGGCTGCGGAGTTGGGCGGTGAGCAGGGCCGTGCGCTCGGGCAGCCGTGCGTCCAACACCCGGTGAAGGGTGGTCAGCAGCTCGGTGGTCGGGGCGTGGACGCGGCCGTGCCGGTCGAGGTCGGCGAAGACCGCGGCGAGCTGCGGCGGAACACTCCGGTCGGGTGCCGGTGCGGCGGCGGCGTCGGCGCAGGTGCACTGCCCGCAGTCGGCAGGCCGGGCGTCGTTCTCGTCCTGGGGCGTGGGCACGGGCGTGAGCCGCCGGAGCAGGTCGGTCGCCGTCGGGACGAGGCTGGCGTCGATCGCCTCCGGTACGCAGGAGGCCCGGTGGACGAGGGCGGCGAGCCGGATGTCGGCGTCCGCCGCGGGGTCGGCCGCCAGGGTGGCGAGCCAGGTCGTCACCGGGCCGAGCGCGGCCGGCAGTCGCCGGGCCAGTGTCGCGGCCGCTTCGACGACCAGGAGCCGCGCCACGGTGTGGCGCTCGGCCGCCAGTCGCTCGCGCAGCAGGGCGAACGCCCGGTCGGCGTCGTCGAGGAACAGTCCCAGGGCGGGGACGGCGGCCTGCCGCACCTGCGGGTCCGGGTCCGCGGCGTGCCGGACGAAGTCCTCGATGCGCTCACGCATCTGCGGCACCACATCCGCATGGGGCGTCGACATGTGGCCGGACGGGCTGTAGTGGACGCCGTCGGGGTCGTAGTCGAGCGCCGCGCTGCCGATGCTGAGCAGGAGCCGGATGACGGCCGCGCGGTCCGGCGTCCGGGGGTCGTCGGCGAGCGCGAGAAGGAACGGCAGGCTCGCTGCCGTGCACGAGTAGACGTCGCCCTGGTGGTGGGCCGAGCCGTAGAAGCTGCTGAAGGCCCGCTCCCGGACGTCGGGATCGGGCGAGGCCATCTGCTCCAGCCACAGCGGGACTTCGTCGGCCGGGCCGTAGGCGTGGCCCATGGAGGACCAGTCGACGCGGTCGATGCCCTCACGATTGTTGATCACGGGTCCCAGAGTGGCACGGGATACCGACACTGCGACCGGGGCAGAGCGGTCTGCCGATCGCAGGGTCAGCGGCCCGCGCGGGTCGCGGGGCGGGTGAGCCGGTCGCGGACCCAGGCGGGGTCGGGGTTGACGTGGGGCTGTCCGGCAACGACGACGGTCGGCACGGTCTCGTTGCCGTCGTTGGCGGCCCGCACGACCGCCGCCCCGTCCGAGTCGCGCCAGATGTTGACCCAGTGCACCTGGCGGGCGCGCCGGCCCAGCGACAGGCGCAGGCGGAGGCAGTAGGTGCAGCCCGGCCGCCAGAAGACCACCGGCCGGCCGTCGACGGCGCTGCGGCGCTCCGCCTCCGCCGCGCTGATCGACCGTGGGAAGGCAAGCGGCGAGTTCACCCCCGCGAACAGCACGAACGGCAGCAGGAATGCTGCGGCTCGGCCGGCTTCCCCTCGGACGGCCAGCACGGTCGCGATGACCGAGCCACAGAGCACCAGCATCGTCGGCAGGATCCATGCGCGCCTCATGAGGGCGAAGGCTACGCGGTGCCGGACACCGGCGGCGACCCGGCCGGCCGCGGGCCCCGCGGGCGGCCCGGGGCGGGGGGGGGCCCGCGGGCCGGGGGGCGCCGCCCCCCCCGCCGGGGCGGGGCCCCCCCCCCCCGGCGGCCCCGGGCGCAGGCGGCCCGCC
>NZ_JBHWBW010000050.1:0-27621 GCF_042735675.1 Kitasatospora sp. NPDC059571 | reverse complement strand
CCGGCGGGTGGCGAAGGAGAGTCCGCACGGCGAGGGCTCGATCGCGATGCTGGAGCGGCTGCTGTCGTTCTGGCAGGGCAAGCTCTTCGTGCTGGTCCTGCTGGGCTTCGCCGCCACCGACTTCATGATCACCATCACCCTGTCGGCCGCCGACGCCACCGCCCACCTGGCGGAGAACCCGCACGTCGGCGGCGCCCTGGCGGGCCATCGGGTGGCAGTCACGCTGGTGCTGATCGCGCTGCTCGGCGCGGTGTTCCTCAAGGGGTTCGGCGAGGCGATATGGCTGGCCGTGGTCCTGGTCGGCGGGTACCTGGCGCTCAATGCCGTGGTGGTCGCCGTCGGCCTGTGGCACGTCGTCACCGCCCCGCGCCTGGTGGCCGACTGGTCGCACGCACTGACCGCGCAGCACGGCAGCCCGCTGATGATGGCGGGCGTGGCGCTGCTGGTCTTCCCCCGGCTGGCGCTCGGCCTCTCCGGCTTCGAGACCGGCGTCGCGGTGATGCCGAACGTGCAGGGCGCGCCCGGGGACACCGAGCAGCGCCCGGCCGGCCGGATCCGCGGCACCACCCGGCTGCTGACCGTCTCGGCGCTGGCGATGAGCGCCCTGCTCGTCACCACCAGCCTGGTCACCACGCTGCTCGTCCCCCAGCGGGAGTTCCGCCCGGGCGGCGCGGCGGACGGCCGGGCGCTGGCGTACCTCGCGCACCAGTACCTCGGGTCGGTGTTCGGCAGTGTCTACGACGCCTCGACCATCGCGATCCTCTGGTTCGCCGGGGCGTCCGCGATGGCCGGGTTGCTGAACCTCGTCCCGCGCTACCTGCCGCGCTACGGCATGGCGCCGCACTGGGCGCGCGCGGTGCGACCGATGGTGCTGGTGCTGACCGCGGTCGCGTTCCTGGTCACCTGGGTCTTCGACGCGGACGTGGACGCCCAGGGCGGCGCGTACGCCACCGGCGTGCTGGTGCTGATCACCTCCGCCGCCGCGGCGGCCACCATCGCGGCCCGGCGGGCCGGCCAGCGCGGCCGGACGGCCGGCTTCGCGGCGATCGCCGCGGTGTTCGGGTACACCACCGCCGTCAACGTGGTGGAGCGGCCGGACGGGCTGCGGATCGGCGCCTGCTTCATCGCCGCGATCGTCGCCGTCTCCCTGGTGTCGCGGCCGGCCCGGGCCTTCGAGCTGCGGGTCACCGGGACGGTCCTCGACGCGGAGGCCGCGCGGCTGCTGCGCGAGGCGGCCGCGGGCCCGGTCCGCCTGGTCGCGCACCGGCCGGACCGCCGCGACCCGGCCGCCTACCGGGACAAGGACCGGCGCACCCGTACCGACCACGACCTGTCCGCCGGGGTCCGCCTGCTGTTCGTGGAGGTGACCGTCCGGGACCCGTCGGACTTCGAGACGGAGCTGCGGGTGCGCGGCGCCGTCCGGCACGGCCGCCACCCGGTGCTGACCGTGGACGGCTCGGCCGTCCCGAACGCGCTGGCGGCGCTGGCCCTGCACCTGCGGGACACCACCGGCGCGGTGCCGCACCTCTACCTGGAGTGGACCGAGGGCGGCCCGTTCGCCCAGCTGCTGCGGTTCCTGCTGGTCGGGCAGGGGGAGGTGGCACCGGTCACCCGCGAGGTGCTGCGGGAGGCGGAGCCGGACCGCACCCGGCGCCCGCGGGTGCACGTCGCGTGAGCGCGGGGTGCGGCCCGACCCCGCCCGGATGCGGGCCGGGCGGGATCGCGGAAGGGTGGTGATACACCCGTCCTGCGAGCCCCGGGAGACGCCATGACCGCACGGCCCCTGGCAGAGATCGGCGTCACCGGTTTGGCCGTCATGGGCCGGAACCTGGCGCGCAACTTCGCGCGGCACGGCCACCGGGTCGCCGTGCACAACCGGACCGCGGCCCGCACCACGGCCCTGGTCGACGAGTTCGGCGGCGAGGGCGACTTCACCGCCGCCGCCTCGCTGGAGGAGTTCACGGCCGCGCTGGAGCGGCCGCGGCGGATCGTGGTGATGGTGAAGGCCGGGGCGCCGACGGACGCCGTCGTCGACGCGCTGGTGCCGCTGCTGGACGCCGGCGACGTGGTGGTGGACGGCGGCAACGCGCACTTCCTGGACACCCGGCGGCGGGAGAGCGCCCTGCGCGAACGCGGGCTGCACTTCGTCGGCAGCGGCATCTCCGGCGGCGAGCAGGGCGCCCTGGAGGGGCCGAGCATCATGCCCGGCGGCACCGAGGAGTCCTACCGGGTGCTCGGTCCGCTGCTGGAGTCCGTCGCGGCGTCGGTCGACGGGCAGCCCTGCTGCACCCACGTCGGGCCGGACGGCGCGGGCCACTTCGTCAAGATGGTGCACAACGGCATCGAGTACGCCGACATGCAGCTGATCGCCGAGGCGTACGACCTGCTGCGGCACGGCGGCGGACGGCAGCCGGCGGAGATCGCCGAGGTGTTCCGGGCCTGGAACGGCGGGCGCCTGGAGTCGTACCTGATCCAGATCACCGCCGAGATCCTCGCGCACACCGACGCGGCGACCGGGCTGCCCTTCGTGGACGTGGTGCGCGACCAGGCCGAGCAGAAGGGCACCGGCCGGTGGACGGTGCAGTCGGCGCTCGAACTCGGCGTTCCGGTCAGCGGGATCGCCGAGGCCGTGTTCGCCCGCTCGCTGTCCGGCCACGCCGACCTGCGCAAGGCCGCCGGCGACCTGCCCGGGCCGGGCGAGACCTGGCTCGACAGCGCCGCCGCGGACCGCTTCGCCGAGGACGTCGAGCAGGCGCTGTACGCGTCCAAGATCGTCGCCTATGCGCAGGGCTTCCAGCAGATCCAGGCCGGCAGCGCGGAGTACGGCTGGCGGATCGACCCCGGTGCGATGGCGACGATCTGGCGCGGCGGCTGCATCATCCGGGCCCGCTTCCTCGACCGGATCCGGGCCGCCTACGACGGTGACCGGGACCGGCCCACCCTGCTGACCGACGAGCACTTCCGGGAGTCGCTGGCCGGCGCCCAGTCGGCGTGGCGGCGGGTGGTCTCCACGGCCGCCCAGCTCGGCGTGCCCGCGCCCGGGTTCTCCACCGCGCTCGCCTACTACGACAGCCTGCGGGCCCGTCGGCTGCCCGCAGCCCTCGTCCAGGGCCAGCGCGACTACTTCGGCGCGCACACCTACCGGCGCACCGACCGGGACGGCGTCTTCCACACCCGCTGGGAGGAGAGCGGCCACCCGGAGGAGGAGCGCTGAGCCCTCCCCGCTGCCGCTCCCGGCGGCGGGGCGGGCGGAGCGTCGGAGCCCGGGGCGCGGCCGCCCGGCCGGTCGGCCGGCGGCACCACCCCATCCAACCGCAGCCGGCCGGCGGCGCACACCGGAACGCGCACGCACGGCCCGGCGGGGACGGTGCGCAAGGCCGTCCGGTCGGCGGCACGGAGTCTGCGTTCCCTGTCACATCGCCCGGTCGACGCAGGGGTGCCGGAGGGATCCGGCCCGCCGGGAACGGCGGCCCGACACCAAGGAGACCGACATGCCCGGGACCACCACCGTCGACGCGTACCTCGCCGCCCTGCCCGCCGAGCGGCAGGAGACCGCCCGTGCCCTGCTGCCGCTCGTCGAGCAGGTCATCCCCGGCGCCGGCGCCGTCTGGCACGGCCACCCGGTCTGGGGCCTCGGCCCGACCCCGGGCAAGGCGCCGGTCTGCTTCCTGAAGGCGTACACCTCGTACGTCACCTTCGGCCTGTGGCGCGGCCAGGAGGTCGAAGACCCGTCCGGCCGGCTGGCCGCCGGCGCCCGGACGATGGCGAGCGTCCGGCTGGGCAGCCCGGACGAGATCGACGCCGAGCTGTTCGCCGACTGGCTGCGCCAGGCCGTGCGGCTCACCGAGCAGGCGGCCGGCTGAGCCGTACGGCGGGGCCCGCTGGCCCCGCGGCGCCGGAGCGACCGGGGCGGCTCCCGGCGTACGGTGAAGGACAGACGGGACGGCCCGGCAGGCGGTGAGCAGTGGCACACGACGACCTCGGCGCGGTGCTCGCGGCGCTCCTGCGGCGCTCGCAGCAGACGCCCCCGGACGGCCTGTCCGCCCTGTTCGACGCCACCGCGCGGGTGCTCGGGCTGGCGGGCGCCCGGGTGCTGCTGGCCGATGTCCAGCAGCTGCGGCTGGTCCCGCTGGGCACCGGGGGCACCGAGGCGGACGGCCCGCTCGGCGTGGACGGCACCGTGGCCGGCCGCGCCTACCGGACGATGACCGCCCACACCGCCCGCGACGAGGACGGCACCGTCCGGCTCTGGCTGCCGCTGATGGACGGCATCGAGCGGATCGGCGTCCTGGAGGTCGGCGCGCACCGCGACGACCCCGAGCTGCTGGACCGCTGCCGGGCGCTGGCCGACGTGGCCGCGCTGGCGGTGATCTCCAAGAGCGGGTTCAGCGACGGCGTCGTCCGCACCGTCCGCAGCGCGCCGATGACGCTGGCCGCCGAACTCGTCTGGTCCTTCCTGCCGCCGCGCACCGTCGGCACCGACCGGGTGACCTCCAGCGCGGTGCTGGAGCCGGCGTACGAGGTCGGCGGCGACGCCTTCGACCAGGCCCTGCACGGCGAGCAACTGCACCTGGCGGTGGTCGACGCGATGGGGCACGACCTGGCGTCCGGGCTGTCCGCCGCGGTCGCCCTGGCGGGCTGCCGCTCGGCCCGCCGGGCGGGGGGCCGGCTCCCGGCGGTCGTCGACACGGTCGACGAGGCGCTCGCCCGGTGGATCCCCGACCGCCTGCTGACCGCCGTGGTGGGCACCCTCGACCTGGGGACGGGCCGGTTCGCCTGGCTGAACTGCGGCCATCCGCCCCCGCTGCTGATCCGGCGCCAGCACGTCGTGGCGGGCGCCCTGGAACACCCCGGAGAGCTGCCGCTGGGCCTCGGCCCCGCCGCCCCCGGGTCGCACCGCACCGTGCACAGCGTGCAGTTGGAGCCCGGCGACCGGATCCTGGTGCACACCGACGGGGTGACCGAGGCCCGGGCCGCCGACGGGACCCGGTTCGGCGAGGAGCGGCTGATCGACCACGTGGTGCGGGCCGCCGCCGCGGGCGAGCCGGCACCGGAGGCGCTGCGGCGGCTGATCAACGCCATCATGGAACGCCAGCGCGGCCGCCTCGACGACGACGCCACCATCCTGCTCGTCGAGTGGCACCCGCCGACGGCGGAGGCGGCGGAACCCGCAGAGAGCCAGGACGCGTCTTCAAGGCGTACGGATGCCACATAGGGGCCGCGTGGGGGCACCCCCGAATCGACCACCCGAGTGCCCTGTGAAGACAGCTCCTCCTAGAGCCTGGGCGAGCCGCCCGGCGGGGGTGCGACCTCGGCCCAGACGGCCTTGCCGCCGGGGACGGGCCGGCTGCCCCAGGCGCGGGCGAGGCGGTCCACCACGAGGAGGCCGTAGCCGCCGGGGAGGCCGCGGCGGCGGTCGGTGCGGATCGCGGGCGGCTGCGGGCTCGCGTCGAGGAGTTCGACGCGCAGGCCGCCGCCGGAGTGCAGCAGCACGAGTTCGCGCAGGCCGCCGGCGTGCATCATCGCGTTGGCGGCGAGCTCGGCCACCATCAGCAGGACGTCCTCGGCGGCGGCCCGGCCGGCCGGGTCGCCGGCCGGCAGCCAGCCCCAGTCGTACAGCGCATCGCGGGTGAACTCGCGGCAGCGGCTCACCGAACCCGGGCGGCCGTGCAGGACCAGGCGGCGGACCTGCGGCGCGCCGTCGTCCATGGCGTCCATCCTTCACTGCGGCGGCCGGCTGCCGGTCCGTCCCGTCGGCGGGGCGGGCGGGGCGGCCGGCCGTCGACCGCGCCCGCCTACTCAGTCTCGTCCGGCTCGGGGGGTTCGGCCTCGTCGCCGTCCAGTCCGTCGCGCAACCGGGCGAGCGTCGCACTGAGCAGCCGCGAGACGTGCATCTGGGAGACGCCGATCCGCTCGGCGATCTCGGACTGGGTCAGGCCCTCCCAGAACCGCAGCCGGAGCACGGTCTGCTCGCGCTGCGGCAGGCCGGCGACGAGCGGCCGCACGGAGGTGCGGAAGTCGACCAGGTCGAGTTCCGGGTCGCAGGCGCCCAGCCGGTCCAGCCGGGAGCGGCCGGTGTCGTCGCCGGCCTCGCGCAGGGCGTCCAGGGAGTCCGCGCGGTAGACCCGGCCGGCCCGCTGCCCGGAGACGACCTCGTCCTCGTCGATCCCGAGGTCCTCGGCCACCTCGGCGCTGGTGGGCAGCCGGCCGAGGTGCTGCTCCAGCCGGTCCGAGGCACGGGCGACCGCCAGGTAGCACTCCTGGAGGCTGCGCGGGACCCGCACCGGCCAGCTGGTGTCGCGGAAGAAGCGCTTGATCTCGCCGGTGATGGTCGGGATCGCGTAGGTGAGGAACTCCACGCCGCGGGCGGGGTCGTACCCGTCGACGGCCTTGATCAGGCCGACCGTACCGACCTGGACCACGTCGTCGAGGTCGGCGCTGCGGCGGCGGAAGCCGGCCGCGGCGAAACGCACCAGCGGCATGTTCAGCTCGATGATGGTGCCGCGCACGTAGCTGTACACGGCGGAGCCGGGCTCGAGTGCGGCCAGCCGGGCGAACAGGGCGTCGCTCAGCGCACGGGCCTCGGCCTTGCCCATCGCACGCATCTCCGGCGCCGAGGGGCGTCGCGGCAGGGCAGCGGTGGACGGGGGCTGCACGGCGCGCTCGGGCGCCGCGAGGGTTCGGGCAGACACGGGGTCATCTCCACGGACGGGGAGATCCACCGGGCGCGCACGCAGCGCCGACCGCGGTGGGAAGGGGCGACCCGTCCGCCCGGCTTCTTCAGGCGTCGGAGCCCCGGCACGAGGAATCAGTGCCTTCGACTGCCGGTGACCGCGGGGCCACCGGACCGGAGGAGGGATCGGAACCACTCACTCCGTCTGTCGAGCATACTCCTGTGCTCCGCCGGCCGGCCACGGACGGATCGGGTCAGCGCCGGGGCGACCGGCCGTAGCGGCGGAGCAGGTGCCAGGGCAGCAGCAGCCAGCAGAGGGCGAACCAGGCCGTCACCGCAGCGGCGATCGCCCAGGCCGCGGCGCCGCCGAGCACCACGTGCAGGAGCAGCAGGAGCGACGCCCCGACGGTGAGCGCCAGCAGCACGATGCCGACCCCGACCAGGCGGGCGGCCGCGTCGACCAGCTCCGGCTTCAGCAGGTGGCCGGCCAGTACCCGGTGGTAGGCCACCGGGGCGATCAGGGTGCCGGTGGCCAGCGCCGCGGCGACCACCGTGACCACGTAGAGCGTGCGGTCGAAGGTGCCGAGCGCGGCGAAGCGGGCGGTGAAGGCGATGCTCAGCAGGAAGCCGAAGAGGATCTGCGAGCCGGTCTGGGCGACCCGCACCTCCTGGAGCAGGTCGGTCCAGCGCCGGTCGGCACGCTCGAAGGGCGTCTCGTGCCGGCCCGTCCCCGGGTCGTCCGGTCCGGGACCGTCCGGCCCGGGACCGGGGTCGTCGGACCCGGCGGGTCCGGTGGGCTCACGGCGCATGTCGCTCGGTCCGTTCCTCCTCGGCCCCCGGTCCGGCTGCTGTCCGGTCGGCCGGCGCCCGAAACGTCCTGCCGGGCGGGCGACCGGATCCGCTGCCGCTCTCCGCCGGCACATTACTGCGCGGCAATCCTGCGCGGCTGCGGGGCGGCCGCCGTACGGTGCTCGCATGGCCCACCAGGAGCAGTCTCCCCCGTACCCGCGGGCGGTGCGCGACGCCGTCGCCAACTACTTCACCGACCGGGTGACCGAGGCGGAGGTGGCACTGGCCCGCGCGCAGCGGGAGGCGGACCGGCTGCGCGAACGCCGTGCGGCGTACCGCCGCGGCGGCCGGCTGACCGAGGCGGAGGCCCGGGAGGTGGTGGCGGCGGCGCAGCGGCGGGCCGAGCGGCTCGTGGAGGCGGGCGGCGGGGACCTGGCGACGCACGGCGGCGCACGGAGCGCGGCCGACGCGGTGCGGGAGGGTCTGCGGGCGGCCGGCCACCAGGTGTGAACGCCGCGGCGGGCACGGCCGGGGCCCGGCGGGGGGCGGGCAGGGGCCCGGGGGGGGCCGCCCGGCGGGGGGCCACCCCCCGCCCCCCCCCACCCACCCGGGGCGGAGGCCGCCCGCCGGTGCCCCTCCGGTCACCTCAGGTACGGGCCGTCGGTGCCGATCTTGCCGGGGGCGGCGTTGCGGCCGCCGAGGTCGAGCACGTACACCCGGAGGTTGCCCTTGCCGGGGGCGGCGATGGCCAGGGTGCCGCCGGTGACCACCCGCACGTCACCGGAGACGGCGTCCTTGTAGGTGCCGTTGGGGATTCCGGTGAAGGTGGCGCCGTCGGTGACGGAGACCAGGGCGAAGCTGTCGGTGCCGCTCGCCGCGTCCGTGTACCGGCGCTTGAAGCTCATGCCGCCGCCCTGGACGCCGTCGGTCGAGTACTGGCCCATCTGGAGGGCCGGGATCGCCCGGCGGATCCGGTTGAGCCGCTGCACCTGCTTGACCAGCGGCTGCTGCAGGGTGGTGGCGACCGCGCCGTCCGCGGAGGAGACCACCGAGAAGTCGGCGGCCGTGACGTTGCCGGCGATCTTGTCCCCGTAGTAGGCGCGGCCGGTGGTCGCCAGCGGGCAGGACGGCCCGCAGTCGATGGTCTTGCCCGCCTGGAACTCGATCTCCGAGCCGTAGTACAGCGTCGGGATGCCGCGGAAGGTCCACATCAGCGCCATGTTCTCGGCCCACGCGTCGGTGCCGCCGGTGTAGCGGACGGTCGACTTGTTGGGACCGTAGTCGTGGCTGTCCACGTAGACGACGTTGTACGTGGCGTCGTTGGTGGAGTCGTCGGAGTCCTTGCCGTTGAAGAACGCGTTGTGCGCGTCGCCGAAGTTCATGTGCATCCGCATGTCGATGATGTTCATGCCGGAGAACTTCGAGTGGTCGGGCGCGTGGAAGGTGTTCCCGTCCAGGAACGCGTTGGTGGAGGTGGGCTGGTTGCCGGTGCCGAGCTGCTCCTCGTAGGTGTACTGGTCGAGGGCGGCCTGGGTGTCGTCGGCGGTGTACTCCTTGCGCTCCTTCCAGGTGTAGAACTGCGCGGAGTGGTCGACCGATCCGCGGTTCCACTTGTCGTTGACGAAGGCCGCGACCTCGCCGAAGACGAAGAAGTTCTGCGCCTTGTCGGGCCCCCAGTCCTGGGCGACCCGCTGCTGGATCGCGGGCAGGAAGCGGCGGTTCCAGGTGACGCGCGGGATGTGCACCGCGGTGTCGACCCGGAAGCCGTCGACGCCCATGTCGATGTACTTGTCGTAGGCGCCGATCAGGTAGTTCTGCACCTGGGCGTTCTCGGTGTTGAAGTCGGCGAGGTCGTCGGCCAGCCAGCAGGAGCGGGAGTCCTCGCCCTCCCAGTTGCCGATCCAGCACTGGTGGTAGTACGTGGAGGGGAACATGCCCGAGGTCGGCGACGGCCACTGGCAGTTGTAGATGGTGTAGCCCTCGGGGCTCTTGTTCTGGGTGGGCGTGCCCCAGCCGACGCAGGTCGAGTCGGCGGGCCTGGCGGTCGACCAGAGGTCGCCGTTGTAGTACGACTTGCCGGTCTTCGGGTCGACGGTGAGGCCGTCGTACTCGAAGCCGTCCTCCTTCTCGTCGTAGTACCAGGACCACTGGGAGTCCCGGACGCCGTAGACGGTGGGCACGAACAGGCCCTTGGCGCCCCACCGGGAGCTGTGGTTGTAGACCACGTCCTGGTAGATCTTGATGCCCTTGGCGTGCGCCGCGTTGATCAGGTCCTGGTACGAGGCGCCGGCGGACTCCAGCCGCGGGTCGACCCGGTAGAAGTCCCAGCCGTGGTAGCCGTGGTAGTCGTAGTCGGACCGGTTGAGCACCACCGGGGTGATCCAGATCGCGGAGAAGCCCAGGCCCTTGATGTAGTCGAGCTTCTGGACCAGGCCCTTGAAGTCACCGCGGAACATCGGGTCGTTGTTGGCGGCGTTGCCGGACTTCACGTCCTGGCTGCCGCCGCGGTTGTTGGAGCTGTCGCCGTCGTTGAAGCGCGCGGTGAGGACGAAGTAGATCGGGTCCCTGCGCGGGTCGGTGCCCAGCATCTGGCCGGCCGCGGCCGGCGGCGGAGCGCTGCCGGTGGTGGCGGTGGCGGGCGCGGAGGCGGCCGAGACGTTCCCGGCCGCGTCCTGTGCCCTCACCGTGTAGGTGTAGGCCGTGTCGGGCTCCAGGCCGGTGTCCGAGTACACCGTGGAGCCGGAGTTGACGACCGTGGTGCCCTTGGTACCGCCGGTTCGGGTGATCTGGTAGCCCGTCACCCCGGTGTCGTCGGTGGACGGGTTCCAGGTGAGCACGACCGAGGTGTCGGTGGCGGAGGCCGCCACCGTGCCGGGGACGCTCGGCGCCGTGGTGTCGGGGACGACCGAGGCGCACGGGTCGGCCGCGTTCGCGGTCGCCCGGCCGTTCTGGACGGTACTGGTGCCGGCGGACAGCACGTAGTTGGCGCCGTTGTTGTTGTCCCAGGTGCCGTTTCCGTTGTTGAAGGTGGCCGCCAGGGTGGCGGCCGTGCCGAGCGACACCGTCCGCTTGTACCAGCCGGTGCAGGCGAGGTCCATGCCGATGCCGGGCACTGCCGTCCACGCACCGCCGGCCGGTGCGTAGTGCAGGTTGACGATGCTCCAGCCGGTGACCGCCGTGGAGTAGAACACCGTCGCGGTGTTCCCGCCGGAGGGCGAACTGCTCGGCGAGGCCGAGGCCGAGGCGGTCGCGGAGGTGCTGGGGGACGCCGAGGCGGAGGCCGGAGCGGAGGACGTGGGGCTCGCGGTGGCGCCGGCGCACGGGTCGGCGGAGCCGACGACGCCGTCCCGGACGGTGATCGTGCCGGTGCCCAGGGCGTAGTTCCTGCCGCCGTTGTTGTCCCAGGTCCCCGAGCCGTTGTTGAAGGTCGCCTGCAGCCCGGTCGCGGTGCCCAGGTCGACGGTCTTCTTCACCCAGTCCGTGCAGGCCGCCTCCATCGCGACACCCGGAACGGTCGTCCAGGTCCCGCCGTTGGGTGCGTAATGCAGGTCGTACGCCGCCCAGTTGCGGGTCTTGGTGTAGTAGAAGACGGTCGCCGTGGCGCCGGTCGGCGTCGGGCTCGGGCTGGGGCTCGGCGAGGAGCCCGTACCGTTGTCGGTGCCGCAGGGATCGCTGTGGGCGATCACCCCGTCCTTCACCACGACCGTGCCGGTGCCCAGGGCATAGTTCTTGCCGCCGTTGTTGTCCCAGGTCCCCGAGCCGTTGTTGAAGGTCGCCTGCAGCCCGGTCGCGGTGCCCAGGTCGATGGTCTTCTTCACCCAGTCCGTGCAGGCCGCCTCCATCGCGACACCCGGAACGGTCGTCCAGGTCCCGCCGTCCGGTGCGTAATGCAGGTCGTACGCCGCCCAGTTGCGGGTCTTGGTGTAGTAGAAGACGGTGGCCGTGTTGCCCGTGGCGGTCGAACTGTCCGCCGTGGCAGCGGCGTTGGCCGCACCGCCGAGCGGCGCGGTCGACAGCAGCGTGGCGGCCAGGCCGGCTGCCAGGGTGAGGGCGACGGGCGTGGGCCGCCGCGTGCGACGTGGTCGCGATGTCAAGGTGAACCCCTCGGATGGCGCCGCGGGCAGGGGGGACCCGCTCTCCGCCACACCCGGATCCGGGCGCAGTGTGGGGCAGGAGGGCGAGGAGACGGGGACTGCCGGAGCGGCAGGACGATTCGGACGGGCCGGCGGGCGCATCGCAGCCCGAACGGCCTCGCGGCGGCCCGGCAGGCTCGGTACGCCGGCTCCGGGGGTGCCGCGGAGGACGGCCTCCACCGTGACCGCCGCCCTTGCGCAAGGATCCGCAAGAAGCATCACGAGGTTACGGAAAGCGACCTTCTGTGTAAAGAGCCGGTCACCAGGGAGTATCGCCACACCGTGGAACCGCTCCCACCGGGCCGCGATCCGGATGGACGTCCGAAGGAGGCCGGGCGGGCAGATCGACAGAAATTCTTTGCAGAAACTTTCAGATTTTCGTCCGGAAGCCTTGACTGCCGCCCCGCGTCCACGGCATCGTCCTCACCGGTCGCCACCACCCCGGCAGCCGCCCGCCCGCGGATTCCCCCGATCCGCGGGCCACCGGGCCCCACCGCCCGCGCACCCCCACCTGCACCCCACCCGCGGGCCACCCCCCGCCCGTGCACGACCAGCACCTCCGCAGCGAGGCCGAACGCGCCGCGTCCCCACGACCCGGCGCGCCGGACCGACCTGCCCGCCCGCACCCATCGCTTGCGTGTCCCCGCGGCGTACCCCGAACCACCCGAACCACCCGAGGAGTCACCGTGCGCCGTGGTACCGCCGCCCTCGCCCTGACCGCCGCCATCGCCGTCTCGCTCAGCGCCTGCGGCTCCGGGGCCGGCACCGGGACGGCCGATCCGGCCGGCACCGGCGCGGTCACCATCACCTGGTGGGACACCTCGGACGCCGCCAACGAGGCCCCCACCTTCGAGGTCCTGGTCGCCGACTTCCAGAAGGCCAACCCGGACGTCCGGGTCCACTACGTCAACGTCCCGTTCGACAAGGCCCGGGACCGCTTCACGGCCGCCGCCGCCCAGAAGACCGCGCCCGACGTGCTGCGCGCCGACGTCGGCTGGACGGCGGGCTTCGCCAAGGCCGGCTACCTCGCCCAGCTCGACGGCACCCCGGCCTCGGCCGACTCCGCCAAGTTCCGGCCCCAGCTGATGGAGCAGGCCCGGTACAACGGCCGGCTCTACGGCATGCCGCAGGTCACCGACACCCTCGCCCTGATGTACAACAAGGAGCTGTTCGCCCGGGCCGGCATCACCAGGCCCCCGGCCACCTGGGACGAGCTGAAGAGCGACGCCGCCAGGATCAAGCAGCGGACCGGCGCCGACGGCTTCGCCGTCGAGCCCAAGGACTACTACGCCATGCCGTTCCTCTACGGCGAGGGCACCGACATGGTCGACGTCGCCGGCCGGCGGATCACGGTCAACTCCGACGCCGCCGTCAAGGGCATCGACACCATGCGGGACCTGTTCACCGCGCCCGGCGTCGCCAAGCCGGACACCAGCGACAAGGGCTACGCCAACCGGATGGCCGCGTTCGGCAGCGGCAAGGTCGCCGCCATCATCCAGGGCCCGTGGGAGACCGCGAACGTCTTCCAGTCCCCCGCGTTCCAGAGCTACGCCAACCTCGGCATCGCCCCGGTCCCGTCCGGCGACGGCGGCACGCCCGGCGCCCCGCTCGGCGGCCACAACCTGGTGGCGTACGCGGGCTCGGACGCCGCGCACCGGGCCGCCGCCCAGCGGTTCATCGCCTTCATGACCTCGGCGAACTCGCAGACCTTCTCCGCCATCAAGAACGCCACCCTGCCGACCCGCAGCGATGCCTACACCTCGGACGTGACCGCAAACCTGGGCATCGCGGGCTTCCAGCGGGTGCTGGCCGTCGGCCGCCCGCGCCCGGCCCTCGCGGAGTACAGCGAGCTCTACGGCCCGCTCGGCACCGAGCTCACCAAGATCCTCACCGGGGAGGAGAGCACCCGGACCGGGCTGAACAACGCCGCCGCCCAGGCCCACAAGCTGCTCCCGGACTTCAGCGTCGGCTGATCCGCCGGGCCGGCCGCCCACTGTCGGCCTGCCGCCCGACCGCCCTACGCCCCGCCTGCCGCCCGACCGCCCTACGCCCCGCCCGGCGCCCCGCCTGTCGGCGTACGGAGCGGCACGGCGGCGGGCGGCGCTCCGAGCGGGGCGCGCGGCCCCCGTACGCGCCGGTGTGCGCTCCGGCCGAGCCGGGCGGCACGCCCCGGCGCGCAGTGCTCCGACCCGGGACCTTCGGCCCTGCCGACCCGGGACCACGGGGCCTCGCCCCGCCATCCCGGCCACTGGTTGGCTGCGGTCCTTGCCGCCGCACCGGTCCCGCGGGATCGGGCGGCCTGCCGCACCCCGCGCCACCACCGCGCCCATCATCCGGAGGCCTCCTTGTTCGTCCCAGCACCGGCGGGTACCGGGATCTCGTCCGTCCACCGGTCCGCCCTCGACCGGGCCACGGTCGTCCGCCTGCGCGGCGAGCTCGACGTCCATGCCGCGGCCCGCCTCGAACCGGAGCTGCTGCGGCTGGCCTCCGACAGCGGCCGCTTCGACCTGGTGTGCGACCTGGCGGGAGTGACCTTCTGCGACAGCTCCGGCGCCGGACTGTTCGTCCGGATGAGCGAACGGTGTGGCACTGCACGACGCGTGATGCTCCGTCACATCGGGCGCCAGCCCTCCCGGGTGATCAGACTGATGGGCCTGCACCACCGGATGCACTGCGACTTCGGCGGGCCGGGCATGCCGCCGGAATGGTGCTGAGAGACTGGGATCGACGTTCGGTCAGGTTCCGAGCGGGGCCGACCACACCAGCCGGGTGCCGCCCTCCGGCGGCCCGGCCACCTCGAAGTCGCCGCCGACCGAGGCGGCCCGCTCGGCGAGGTTGCGCAGCCCGCTGCGCCGGCCCTGCGCCGGGATGCCGACGCCGTCGTCGCACACCGTCAGGGCGACCCGCCGCCCGGCGGCGACCAGGACGACGTCGACCCGGGCGGCGCCGGCGTGCCGGGCGACGTTGCTGAGCGCCTCGCCGAGCACCGCGACCACCTGGTCGGCGACGTGCTCCGGGACGTCGGTGTCGAGCAGGCCCTCCATGCTCAGCCGGGGTGCGAACCCGAGTGCGGGCTGGGCCTCCTCGACCGCGCTGACGGCCCGTGAGCGCAGTCCGGGACGGCCCTCCCGCTCGCGCGCCCGCAGACCGAAGACGGTCGAACGGATGATCTTGATGGTGTCGTCCAGGTCGCCGACCGCGCGCAGCACCCGGTCGGCGGCCCCCGTGTGGTCGATGAGTCGGGCCGCGCTCTGCAGCGTCATCCCGGTCGCGAACAGCCGCTGGATCGCCAGGTCGTGCAGGTCGCGGGCGATCCGGTCGCGGTCCTCCAGCATCGCCACCTGCTCCGCGCCGCGGCGACGCTCCGCCAGTTCCAGGGCCAGCGCAGCCTGGTCGGCGAAGTCCTGGAGCGGGCCGATCTCCCGGCCGGTGAAGGCAGGCTCCCCGGGGCGACGGGCCAGCAGCAGGACGCCCTCGATCGGCCCGGCGGTCCGGCCCAGCGGGACGGCCACGGCCGGACCGAGGCCCGTGAAGGACAGCGGTCCGGCGGACAGCCGCGGGTCGCCCGCGAGGTCGCCGGTGATCACCGGCGACCCGCTCGTACAGGCCCGGCCGGAGAGCGTCCCTTCCAGCGGCACCGGCGCCCCCCGGCGGGTGTCGGCGTCGAGGCCGGCCGCCTGCTCGACCCGCAGGCCGTCGCCGCCCTGGGCGCGCACCGAGATGTCGGCGATCTCCGACCCGGTGATCTCCAGGGCGCGCTGGGCGATCGCCTCCACCACCCGCGAGCGCGGGCTGCCCGAGAGCAGGCTCCGGGTGATCTCCGCGCTCGCGCTGAGCCAGCGCTGCTGGCGCTGCGCCTCCTCGTAGAGGCGGGCGTTGTCGATCGCCACGCCCGCGGCCACGGCCAGCGTCGCGATGACCGACTCGTCGTCGGCGTCGAAGCCCTCGCCGCCGCGCTTGTCGGTGAGGTACAGGTTGCCGAACACCTCGTCGCGCACCCGGACGGGCACCCCGAGGAAGGTCCGCATCACCGGGTGGTGGGCCGGGCAGCCGTGCGAGGCGGGGTGCGCGGCGAGGTCGGCGAGCAGCAGCGACTCGGGGTGGCGGATGAGCTCACCCAGGATGCCCTTGCCGGTCGGGTACGGGCCGATCCGGGAGATCTCGCCCTCGGACAGACCGACCGTCAGGAACTGCGAGAGGGAGTCCCCGTCGGGGCCGATCACGCCGAGGGCCGCGTAGCAGGCGTCGACGAGCACCGCGGCGGCCTCCACGATGCGCCGCAGCACATGGGTCAGGTCGAGTTCGCGGCCGACCGAGAGCACGGCCTCCAGCAGCCGGTGCACCCGGTCGCGGGTGCCACGGGCCGCGTCGATCCGCGCCTGCAGCTCCTCCAGCAGTTCGTCCAGCCGAAGTTGCGCGATCCGCGGCCGGATCTGCTCCTCCACCCCGCCTCCCTCCCTCGCCGCCGCCGGCCGTCGATTCTCGCAGACCCGGCCCCTCCGGGCAGTGCTTTGGGCGACGCTCGGGGAAGCGCGGTCGGCCGGCCCGCGCGCGCCGCCGCGAGCCCGCCGGCGCACCTGTCACCCGCCGGGCCGGCGGCGCGTGGTGTGGACGGGCCGGGGCGCCCGGGCTATCGTCCCCGCCATGTCAGCCGCAGATCCGGCGCGCCGCGGCGCGTCCCGCCCCGTCCGATCCGCGCAACCGGCCCGTGCCGCGGGGCCCCTGGGGGTTCCGGGCTGCCGAGGGGCGGCGGGGCGGTGACCGGGCGGCCGGCCGTGCGGGTCGAGCGGGACGGGCCGGTGTTCACCGTCGTGCTCAGCCGGCCCGGGGTGCGCAATGCGGTCGACGGGCCGACCGCGGCCCTGCTGGCCGAGGCCTTCCGGGAGTTCGACGCCGATCCAAAGGCGGCCGTCGCGGTGCTCTGGGGCGAGGGCGGCACGTTCTGCGCGGGAGCCGACCTGAAGGCCGTCGGGACCCCGCGCGGCAACCGGGTGACCCCCGACGGGGACGGCCCGATGGGCCCCACCCGGATGGAGCTCGGCAAGCCCGTGATCGCCGCCGTCGCCGGCCACGCGGTGGCCGGCGGGCTCGAACTCGCTCTCTGGTGCGACCTGCGGGTGGTCGAGGAGGACGCGGTGTTCGGCGTGTTCTGCCGCCGCTGGGGCGTGCCGCTGATCGACGGCGGCACTGTGCGGCTGCCGCGGCTGATCGGCGAGAGCCGGGCGATGGACCTGATCCTCACCGGGCGGCCGGTACCGGCCGAGGAGGCGTTCCGGATCGGGCTGGCCAACCGCCTGGTGCCGCCCGGCGGTTCGCGGGCGGCTGCCGAGAGCCTGGCCCGCGAACTGGCCGCCTTCCCCCAACTGTGCCTGCGCAGCGACCGGTTGTCGGTGCGGGAGCAGCACGGCCTGGACGGGGCGGCGGCGCTGGCCGCCGAGCACCGGCACGGCACGGTGCCACTGGCCGCCGGGGAGACCCAGGTCGGGGCGGACCGCTTCGCCGCGGGCGCCGGCCGGCACGGGTCGTTCGGCGAACCCCGGTAGCGGCCCGGCACCGGCCGGCTTCCCGATTCCGGTCCGCGAGCGGCCGCCGGCGGCTAGATTCCGGACATTCGGGGACCCGGAGTTCCTTCGCCCTCAGCGTTCGGAGGCAGTGCATGACCGGAGTGGAAGTTGCCGCGGCCATGGTGTTCGCGTGGGCGGTCCGCAAGGCCAGGCGGGTCGGCGGCAAGGCGGACGGCATCGTGGACGACACCATCGAGGAGCTCGGCAACCGCGCCCACGACTCCGTGATGGGGCGGCTGCGCGGGCGCGCCGCCGTCGAGGCGGCGCAGGCCGAGGCGGAGCAGGCGCTGCCCGTCCTGGCACCGGAGGTCCGCACGGGCCTGGAGCGTGCGATAGCCGAGGCGCTGGAGGCCGATCCCGCGCTTCAGGCCGCCCTGGACCAACTCGCGGACGCGGTACGGCAGGCGCGGGGCGGTGCTCCGCTGGCGTCGGTGGCGAACGTGTCGGTGCGCCGCGACACGTACTCGAACGACACCACGCACACCACCAACAACTTCCACGACAAGGCCGTGGTGAGCAGCGGCGCCAACGCGGAGGTCAACGTCACCTTCTGAACCGCCCGGGCCGGCCGGCCCGCGCCGGAGCGGTCCGGCTCAGCACGCACCGGCGAGCCGGGCCGCCTCGACGTACTCCGGGTGCTGCTCGCCGAGGGCGGCGGCGAGTGCGGCCAGCGCCGGGCCCGCCTGCTCGCCCGCCGCCGGGTCGCCCGCTGCGGCGACCAGGCTGATATGCCGGAGCATCAGCGCGTCCGGGTGGTCCGCGCCGATGGTGTCGGCCACGGCGGCGAGCCCGGGTGCCGCGAGGGCGGCCACCTCGTCCGGGTGTCCGGCGGCGAGCGCGATCCGGGCCAGGACCGTGCACGCCTGCACGGCGGTCGGGTGCCCCGGGGCGCCGGCGGCCAGCGCGGTGGACCACAGGGGTCCGGCGACTTCGGCCGCCTCCGCGGGGTGTCCGTCGGCGAGCAGGGCGTCGGCGAGGTCGGCGGCGATCCGCCGGCACAGGGGGTGCTCGGCGCCGAGCACCGCGAGCGCGTCCCGGTGCGCCCTCCGCGCGTGCCCGACCGCCTCGGTGGTGCGCCCGGCCCGGCGGCAGCTGGCGGAGAGGTTGCCCCGGGCCCAGATGGTGTCCGGGTCCTGCACTCCGTTGACGCGTTCGCGCCGGGCGAGCACGTCCTCCTCGGCCGGGATGGCCAGTTCGGGGAGGCCGGCGCGCGAGCGCATGCCGGCCAGGTTGCCGGTCAGCACCAGGACCCGCGGGTCGTCGGGCCCGAGCGCGGCCAGGCGGGCCGCCTGGACGGGCTCCAACAGCGTTGCGGCCGCCGCGAACCGGCCGGCCCGATGGGTGGCTGCGGCCAGATCGGCGCGGGCGGACCGGCTGTCGGGGTGGTCCGGCCCCCACAGCCGCTCGTGGATGTCGAGCAGTTCCTGCTGGAGCGCCAGCGCCTCGGCGGTCCGGCCGAGCCGCCCGAGCAGCGTCGCGCAGTTGGTGCGGGCGGTGAGGGTGTCCCGGCTCTCCGGACCGATCCGCTCGGTGCGTTCCGCCGCGACCTGCTGCATCAGCGCCAGGCCCTCGGCGGTCCGGCCCGCCTCGTCGTGGGCGAGCGCGAGGCTGAGGCGGAAGGAGGAGCGGACCGCGGCGTCCATGGCGGCCGCGTCGGCCCGCGCCGTCACGTCCTCGAGTTCCGCCAGCGCCTCGGTGTGCCGGCCGGACGAGCCCAGTTCGCGGGCTCGGGCGCAGCGGCTCTCCAGGACGGACAGGTGGTCGGGGCCGAGGAGGCGGGCTCCGAGTTCCGCGTTGCGGGCGTGCAGGTCCGCGGCGGTCCGGCTGTCGCCGAGGGCCGACAGGCTGTGGGCGAGGTTGTTACGGGCCAGCGCGGTGTCGGGGTGGCCCGGGCCCAGGGCCGCTTCGCGCACCGCGAGGACGCTCCGCTCCAGGGCGACCGCCTCGTCCACCCGGTCCGCGTCCCACAGGTACGCCGCCAGGTTGATCTCGGCCGTGAGGGTGTCCGGGTGTTCCGGCCCGAGCAGTTCCCGCCGTGCCTCGGCCACCTCGCGGCCGAGCGCGAGGGCCTCGTCGAACTGCCCGGCGGACCGCAGCGAGCCGGAGAGGTTGGCCTTCGCGCCGAGCGTGTCCGGGTGGCCGGGGCCGTACATCTGCGTGAGGCGGGCGAGCACGTCCCGGCCGAGCTCGATCGCCTCGGCCGTGCGGCCGCACCCGGCCAGTCCGACCGCCAGGTTTCCGCGCGCGTTGAGCGTGGCGGGCGCCTGCGGACCGTGCACCCGCGCGCAGGTCTCGGCGATCGCCTCGGTCACCGCGGTCGACTGCTCGACCAGCCCGGCCGCGTAGAGGGCGGCACCGAGGTTGACCGCGGCCGCGAGGCTCTGCGGGTGCTCCTCCCCGTACCGCCCCACGGTGCCCGTCAGGGTCTCGTGCGCGAGCCCGACCGCCCTGCCGAAGTCCCCCGCTGCGACGAGCAGGTTGCCCATGTCGCTCCGGGCGAGCAGGACCGCCGGATGGTCGGGGCCGAAGGCCGACTCGGCGTCGGCCAGCAGGTCTGCCTGGACGGCGACCGCCTCGGCCGAACGGCCGGCCTCGGCCAGGCGGCGGGCCAGCCCGGTGCGCAGCGACAGCACCGTGGGGTGGGCGGGCGGGCCGGTCAGTGCCGCCCGGTCCGCCAGTGCCCGGGCCAGTTCGAGGGCCTCGTCGTGCCGGCCGAGCCTGGAGAGGCTGTCGGTGAGGTTCGCCCGGGCGGTCAGGGTGATCGGGTGGTCCTCGCCGAGCACCTCGGCCGCGTCGGCGGCGACCGCACGGACCTCGTCCACGGCCTGTGCGGTGTGCCCGCTGTTCTGCAGGGCGACTGCCGCGTTGATGCGGCTGTTCAGCGTGCTGGGGTGGGTGAGGCCGAGCGTGCCCGCCTGGATCTCCAGCACGGCGCGGTTCTCGTCGAGGCTGTCGCGGGTGCGGCCGATGTGCGCCCACGCGACCGCGAGGGTCTGCCGGGCGGTCAGGGTGGCGGGGTGCTCGGGGCCCAGTAGGGCCGAACGCAGGCGGACCACGTCGGCCAGCTCGGTGGCGGCCTCGGCGTCGCGGCCCTGCCTCGACCGGACCACGGCGAGATTGTGCCGCGCCGTCAGGGTCTCCGGGTGCTCCTCGCCGCGCTGCGCCGCGCAGGCGTCACGCACCTCGCCCAGCATCGCCTCCGCCTCGGCCAGTCGGCCGTCGACCTCGCGGGCCGCGGCGAGATCGGCCCGCGAGGCGAGCGTCTCCGGGTGGGTCGGGCCCAGGACCCTCGCCCGCAGCGCCGTGGTGCGTTCCAGCACCGGCAGTGCCTCGCGGTGCCGTCCGGCGGAGGTCAGCGCGGCGGCGAGCACGGCGGCGCACTGCAGCGCGGTCGGGTGCTCCTCCCCCACGGAGGCGACGGCGGTCGTGAGCGCGACCGCCGCTGCCGTGGCCGCCTGCGCGGGGCGTCCGACCGCGACCAGGGCCAGGGCGGCGACCGTCCGGGCGCTCAGCGTCGCCGCGTGCTCGTCGCCGAGGGCGGCGGCCAGGGCCTCGGCGGAGGCGGTCGCCCGCTCGAACGCCTCGTCACCGCGCCCGCTGCGTACGGCGGTCACCGCCACGGCGAGCCGCGCCCCGGCCGTCTCCGGGTGCTCGGGGCCGTGCAGCAGCTCGCGGCGTTTCAGGAGTTGAAGTGCCGCCTCGTGAGCGGCGCGTGCGTCCCCGGTCCGCATGAACCGGGTGATCAGCACCGCCCCCTCCACCCGCAGGTCTCCGTCTCCGCCGAGTCCCCCGGAGACGCCCGACCGGTCCAGGACCGCCTGCTCGTGCTCGGCAGCCGCCTCCGGGCGGCCGCAGAGCCGTTCGGCCTCCGCCGCGGCCAGCCGGGCCGCCAGCGCCACCCTGCTGCCCGGACCGAGCCGCGAGTCCGTGTCGTCGACCAGGCCGCCCGCCAGCGCCGCGGCCGTTTCGTAGCGGCCGGCCGCGAGGTGGGCCCGGACGGCGACCAGCCGCGCGGACAGGGCGGACTCCGAGGCCGCACCCGTCGTGCGCAGCGCACGCTCGGCGGCCTCCCGGGCGAGGGCCAGGCCGCCCGCGTGGTCGCCGGTGGCGACCAGGGTCTCGGCCCGGCCCCACAGGGCGGCGACCGTCTCCGGCGCGTCCGGGCCCAGCAGGCGTTCGGCGGTGGCGGCGTGGTCGGCCCAGATGCCGACCGCGTCGTGGAGCAGCCCTGCGGCGGCCGCACTGCGGGCGTAGCGGGTGAGCAGGCGGGGGCCGTCGGGCGCCGCGTACAGCCGATCGCCGAGGTTGCCGTGCAGGCGCCGCGCGTTGGCCCGCAGGGTGTCCTCCAGCTCGGCGTCCGTGTAGTCGTGCTCGGGCCAGAGGTCGATCAGGGCGGTGGCCGCACAGGCGGCCCAGGTGGCGAGCTCCGCGGGGGTGAGGGTGTCGCGGGCCGCGCGGGCGGTCAGGGCGTGCAGCTGCACGGCCCGGGGCTCGGCCCGCCGGCTGTGCGTGAGCAGCCCGTACTCGTGCAGGACGCGCAGCGCCGCGTCGCCGATGCCGCGCCGGCCGGCCCCCGGGTCGTCCTCCGCCCCCTGGCCGGTCAGCAGGTCCCGTACCACCGGCGCCTGCCAGAGGCGTTCGGGGTGCCCGACCGGGTCGTAGCAGGCTGCGAGCCGCAGGGCCGGGCCTGCGGCGCCCTTGGGGCGTCGGCGCTGCGCCGCTTCCAGGGAGAGCAGGAGCGCTGCGGTGAGGCCGAGCCCGCCCGCCCCGGGGTCGGGGGTGAGCAGGTCGTCCAGCGTGCGGGCTCGTTCGCGCAGGTCGGCCAGGTAATCGTCGGCGGTCAGTTCGCCGGCGACCATGGCCGCCGCGGCGCAGCCGAGGGCGAGCGGGAGGTGCCCGAGCTCCTCGGCGAGTTCGGAGAGCCGGGGGGAGTGCTCGTCCTCGGCCAGGTAGGCCACCTCGGAGGCGAGGATCCGCTCGCGCAGGAAGGCCAGCGACTCGGCCGGATCGAAGGTCCCGACCGGTACGACGGCGCCCAGCAGGCGGCCGGTGGAGGCGCCGCGCAGCCGGGTGGTCGCGATGACCCGGCGGTCGGCGGCGGTGCTGTGCGGCAGCCGGTCGGCGAGCAGGGCGGGGTCGGCGAGGTTGTCCAGGACGACGAGGGCGGAGGGGCCGGGGGTGCGGAACCACTCCAGGAACGCCTCGGCCTGCCCGTCGAGGTCGCGGTCCCGGAGGTGGGGCAGGAGCAGCCGCTGCGCGGCCCTGGCGTACGAGGCGGTGAGGGAGGGGCCGTCGGTGGCGTCCGCCCAGAGCACGAACCGGCCGGCGCCGGTGTCCAGGGCCCGGTGCACGTGGGCCGCGACCAGCTGGGACTTGCCGACTCCGCCGGGCCCGCTGAGCAGCACGGAGCGGTGTTCGGCCAGGGCGTCGGCCAGCTGCTGCCCGACGGCCGTGCGCGGCTGGGCCGCCGCGTCCGGAGCGGGTACCGGCCCGACGGTGAGCGGCCAGCTGACCTCGGCGCGCGGCGTCACGTTGACCGTGGCGCGGTGGCCGGTCACGTACACCGTCTCGCCGTGGAAGTTGACGGTGTGCGGGGCGGGAGTGCGGGCGGACAGGTCGTCCGGCCCGAGCACGCGCAGCCCCAGGGCCAGTTCGCCCAGGGTGGCCCGGCGTTCGGTCTGCGCCGGCGCCGTCCGCTCGTCCGCCGGTGGATCCGTGCTGTCGCTCACCTGCTGACCCCCGCCCTCCGTCCGGCGGGCCGGGCGGCGCGCCACGGCCGGCCGCGTGCGGTCCGCCGCCGCCGGCGTGACCAGTGTGGCCACTGGAGCCGTCCCGCGCCGGAAAACCCGGAAGTACCCGCACGGGGCCGCACGCGCGGGGCCCACCCGGCCCGGGAGCGCGGGCGCGGGCCGGGTCAGACCAGGCTGGCCAGCGCCGAGCCGTCGTAGGCGACGAGCTCGTCGAAGCGGCCGGCGAGGACCTTGGCGGCCCACTCCGGGTCCTGGAGGAGGGCACGGCCGACGGCGACCAGGTCGAACTCGTCGCGCGCCAGGCGGTCGAGCAGGTTGTCGATGGCCTTGACCGGGGCGCCCTCGCCCTGGAAGGCCTTGATGAAGTCGCCGTCGAGGCCGATCGAGCCGACGGTGATGGACGGCTTGCCGGTGAGCTTGCGCGCCCAGCCGGCGAGGTTCAGGTCGGAGCCCTCGAACTCCGGCAGCCAGTAGCGCCGGGTGGAGGCGTGGAAGGCGTCCACGCCGGCGGCGACCAGCGGGGAGAGCACGGCCTCCAGCTCGTCGGGCGTCCCGGCGAGCCGGGCGTCGTACGCGTCCGCCTTCCACTGCGAGAAGCGGAAGATCACCGGGAACGCCGGGGAGACCGCCGCGCGCACCGCGGCCACGATCTCCGCCGCGAAGCGTGTCCGCGCGACCGGGTCGCCGCCGTAGGCGTCGGTGCGGCGGTTGGTGCCCGCCCACAGGAACTGGTCGATCAGATAGCCGTGGGCGCCGTGGAGTTCCACCCCGTCGAAGCCGGCCCGCTCGGCCGCCGCGGCGGCCTCGGCGAACGCCGCGACCACATCGTCCAGGTCCTGCTGCGTCATCGCCTGCCCGCGGCCCTCGACGCCGTCGGTGCCGATGCCGGAGGGGCCGACGGCCGGGGCGTCCGCGTACGGCGGCTGGCCCGCCCGGCGCGCCATCCCGACGTGCCACAGCTGCGGGACGATGGTGCCGCCCGCCGCGTGCACGCCCTTGGCGACCTCCGCCCAGCCGGCCAGCTGCTCCTCGCCGTGGAAGCGCGGCACCCGGTCGCTCGACCCGGCCGACGCGTGGCCGACGTACGTGCCCTCGGTGATGATCAGGCCGACGCCGGCGGCCGCCCGGCGGGAGTAGTACGCCACCACGTCCTCGCCCGGGACGCCACCCGGGGAGAACTGACGGGTCATCGGCGCCATGGCGATGCGGTTCGGCACGGTCAGGCCGTTCAGCTCGACGGGCCGGGAGAGCGCCTGGACGGCGTCGGTGAGGGACTCGGCTGCGGTCATGGTCGTGGAATCTCCTTGCGGCGCGCCGCGCGTAACGGCGCCCGGCTGGTGTGTGCACGTGCATCGATCGGACGCCGTGTTCAGCTCCGCCGGGCCGCTCCGCATTCCTTCCGGCCCCACCCGTTCGTGTGATACACGCCACGCACCGGGCCGCCCGCGGGGTTCAGGGCGCCGGGTCCGGGCCGGCCGTGCGGGGCCAGTTCTCCAGGACGAGGTGCAGGGCCGCCAGGCCGCGCTCGAAGGACTCGGCCACCGGGCGGGGGTGGTCGAAGCCGCCGGAGGACTCCAGGGCGGCGAAGCCGTGGAAGGCGCTGCGCACCAGGCGGACGGCGTCGGTGAGGTCGGGCTCGGCGAGGCCGTAGCCGTGGAAGACGGCATAGGTGGTGTCGAGGATCCGCCGGTAGGCGGGCGCGTCGGCGAGCAGCTCGGGGTCGATCCGCAACCGGGTGGCCTCGTAGCGGCCGGGGTGCGCGACGGCGAACTCCCGGTAGGCGCGGCCGAAGGCGGTCAGCGCCTCGCCGCGGGACCGGCCGGCGACCGCGGCGGTGAGGCGGTCGGCGAAGTCCGCGACGGAGAGCAGCGCGACCCGGGTGCGCAGGTCCTGCAGGTTGCGGACGTGCGAGTACAGGCTGGCGTCCTTCACCCCGAAGCCGCGGGCGAGCGCGGACACCGTGACGTTCTCGAACCCGACCTCGTCGGCGAGTTCCGCCGCCGCCAGGACGACCCGCTCGGCCGTCAGACCCGCCCGCGCCATCCGCGCCCACCTCCGCGGTGCGGCTCTCCCGCACCAGAACCTAGAGCCATTAGTCGATTGCCTAGGATACACAGGCACGGTTAGAGTCCCCAGCCATGAGAGCTCTGACCGAATCCGACATCCGCAGCTCGTTCGCCAACTGCTCCAAGGGGGAGGCCAAGCGCCTGCCCGTCCCCCGCGACCTCGCCGAACTCCCCTGGGACGATCTGGACTTCCTCGGCTGGCGAGATCCTGGGGCGCCCGACCGCAGTTATCTGGTGGTGGAACGCGAGGGCGGCCTCACCGGCGTGGCGTTCCGGTTCCCCGGCCGGCAGCGCGACTTCCTGCACCGCAGCATGTGCTCGCTCTGCCTCACCACCCACGCCGGCAGCGGCGTCTCGCTGCTGACCGCCCGCAAGGCCGGCGCGGCCGGCCGGCAGGGCAACTCGGCCGGGCTGTACATGTGCACCGACCTGGCCTGTTCGCTCTACGTGCGCGGGCTGCGCACCCCCGCGGCGGGCGGCACCAGGATCACCGAGTCGCTCACCGTGGAGCAGCAGGCGGAGCGTCTGCTGGCGAATCTGCACGCGTTCCTGGACCGGCTGTTCGCGCCGGAGTGAGGTCCGGTGCGGCGGGGCCGTACCGGCGCCGCGCCTCGACCAGGTGCGGGCCCTCCCACCAGGAGCGCGGCACCCGCAGCAGGGCGGCGCGCAGCGCCCGGGCCTCCAGGGTCGCGGTGCGGTCGGTGAGCCGCCAGCCCGGCAGGCCGTACATCCGGCGGGCCCAGGGCGGGAGCAGCGCCATCGCCAGGCCCATCAGCCCGCCCCAGGCGGGCAAGGCGGGGGCGGCCAGGACGGCGCGGCCGTGCAGCGGCGGGACGAAGGCCAGCCGGACGGCCTCCCGGGCGGCCGGGGTGACCTGCAGCTCGGGCCTGGTCCGGGTGACGTAGGCGTCGAGTGCGCGGCGTGAGTCGGGCACCGGGACGTCCGGCGGCACGCCGACCAGCCGGGCCACCGCGACCTGTTCCCGCAGGTAGGCGTCGGCCCGGGCGCCGCTCACCGCCAGTCCGGCGCGGCGGGCGACGTCGAGGAAGGACCCGACCTCGGTGGCGTGCACCCAGACCAGCAGGTCGGGGTCGTCGGCCCGGTACGGCCGCCCGGTGGCCGGGTCGGTGCCGCGGACGTGCTCGTGCACCCGGCGCACCCGGCCGACGGCCTCCCGGACCTCCTCGCCGGTGCCGTAGGTGACGGCGCCGATGAAGAACGCGGTGCGGTAGAGCCGCCCCCACGGGTCCTCGCGGAACGCCGAGTGCTGGGCGACCCCGGCCATGGCGAGCGGGTGCAGCGCCTGGAGCAGCAGGGCGCGCAGGCCGCCCAGCAGCAGGGACGGGTCCGCGTGGACCTCCCAGGACGCCGATCCGGGGCCGAACAGGCCCTCGTCGGGGACCCGGAGGCCGTACGGCAGGCCGCCATCGGCCATGCGGCACCTCCGATCGCTCGCGGACCCGGCGGCCGTCACTGCCCGGCGAGGGCCTCCGGCAGCCGGACCGCGACCCGGTCGGCGAGCCGTTCGAACTCGGCGCGCAGGAACGGGGCGGCCAGCCTCGCCAGGCCCTTGAACTCCAGGGTCGCACGGTAGTCCACCACGGTGGTGGCCCCGGTGGCCGCGGTGAGGCCGATGTCGTCGGTCGCGGTGACCGTGCGATTGGCGCCGACGAACACCAGTCGGCCGCTCTCCAGCCGGTCCAGGCGGTAGTCGAGCTCGGTGGTGCGGCCGCGGAAGCGGGAGACGTTGTGCCAGCGGGCGCCGGGCGCCACCGGGCCGTCGCCGACCCGGGTGCAGCGCACGGTGCCCGGGTCCCACTCCTCGGTACGGGAGAAGTCCGCGAGGTAGCGCGCCACCTCGTCGAGCGGGCGTGCCACCGTGATGGTCCTGCGTACCTCGATCATGCCGTCGTCCTCTCCGTCCGTCCGCGTCCGCCACGGACCGTTCGGAGCCGGCCGGGCGGCGGTTTGGGTGGGAGCGGAAGGGGCGCCGGCGGACGATCACGCGGGACGGGCGTGTGCGGGCGCGCCGCGCGGGCAGGCGGGCGGCGGGGAGGCCGCCCGGTGTCCCCGGGCGGCCGGCCGGCCGCCGCCGCAGCGCCGAGGGAGCCCGTCATGACCCGTCCCGTGCCGCCCCACCTGTCCGCCGCGGAGCTGGCCTCCGAAGCCTCCGAGCTGATCCGCTCCGCCGGCCTCGCCACCCGGGACGGCGGCCGGCCCGGCCTGCTGCACCCGGCGGACGCCGCCGAGGCGGTCGGCGCGCTGGCCGGCCTGACCGCGCACCTGCCCGAACTGCTCGACCAGCTGGCCTCGTTCCTCAGCAGCGAGCAGGCGGCCGGCCGGATCGGCCCCGGCACGGCGGTGGCCGACAGCGGCTTCGACGCCGTCCGGGCGGCCCGGGACGCCCGGGAGCAGCTGTACGAGGCGGGCCGGACGGCGGCGCTGCTGTCGGCGACGGTCTCGGCCGCGGCGGCCGTGCTGGCGCCGCTGGGCGCGGCCCGGGCGAGCGGCGGCCCGGCGGCCTCGCCGCACGTGTGACGGCCCGGCCTCGGCCGCCCCCGCCCCGGGGGGCCCCGCCACGGGTCACCGCCGGGGGATGATCTGCCCGCCCGGGTTGGCGTGGCTGTACACGCCGCAGTCGCGGAC